>NZ_JBHXLL010000048.1:0-34070 GCF_042721415.1 Kitasatospora sp. NPDC058444
CCGCCCCCCTCTTTTTTGCTCGTCCACGGCCCCACCAAACCCCCACACCAGCGGCGGCCCGCCCCGGGGGGGGGCCCGGGGGCCGGTCCCCGGCCCGCCGGGCCCCACCGTTTCGCGCGCCGCGAGTGTCAGGCGCTCGCGGTGTAGTCGTAGAAGCCCCGGCCGGACTTGCGGCCCAGCAGGCCGGCGTCGACCATCCGGGAGAGCAGCGGGGGAGCGGCGTACAGCGGCTCCTTGTACTCGTCGTACATCGACTCGGCGATCGAGACGATGGTGTCCAGGCCGATCAGGTCGCACAGCCGCAGCGGGCCCATCGGGTGGGCGCAGCCGGCCTCCATGCCCTTGTCGATGTCGGAGGCGGTGGCCACGCCCGACTCGAACATCCGCACCGCGGACAGCAGGTACGGCACCAGCAGCGCGTTGACCACGAAGCCGGCCCGGTCGCGGGCGCGGATCGGCTCCTTGCCGAGCACCTGGGAGGCGAAGGCCTCGACCCGCTCGGTGGTGGTCGCCGAGGTGGTCAGGGTCGGGATGACCTCGACCAGCTTCTGCACCGGCGCCGGGTTGAAGAAGTGCAGGCCGATCACCTGCTCCGGGCGGGTGGTGGCGGCGGCCAGCTTCACGATCGGGATCGAGGAGGTGTTGGAGGCGAGGATCGCGTCGCGGCGCTCGACCACCCGGTCCAGGGTCTCGAAGATCTGGACCTTGATGTCCGCGCGCTCGGCGACGGCCTCGACCACCAGGTCGCGGTCGGCGAAGTCGGAGAGCTCGACGGTGAAGGACAGCCGGGCCAGGGCCTCGTCCCGCTCCTCGGGGGTCAGCTTGCCGCGCTTGACGGCCGTCTCCAAGGAGTTGGTCAGCCGGGTGCGGCCGAACTCCAGCGCCTCACCGCTGGCCTCCGACACCAGGACGTCCAGCCCGGCCCGGGCGAAGACCTCGGCGATGCCCGACCCCATCAGGCCGCAGCCGATCACTCCGACGCGCGCGATGTCACTCACTCAGTTGCCCTTCGACGGTGCTGGGGGTCGCCCAGCTACGGGTGGCCCAGCCAGTTGCTGGACGACGGGCCGGTGAACCGGAATGGGTGCACCGGTCACCGCCCCGACGACGTTACTACTCCGTACCGGCCAGTAGGTCACCCCCTCCCCGGCAGGGTGCCACCGTCGGGAATCCCCCGAACGAGTGAGGCGGCGACCCCGGCCCCGTGTGCCCGGGGCCCGCTCCGCCCGGCGCCCGACAGAATGCCGCAGACGGGGGCCGGGGGCGGAAGCGGACAGGATCCGGGATGCGAAGGGAGCACAGGGGTGTCGACGGGATCGCTCGCAGGACAGGTCGCCCTGATCACCGGCGCCGGCCGGGGAATCGGCCGGGAGATCGCCATCGGCCTGGCCGCCGAGGGGATGTCCGTCGGCCTGGTCGGCCGCACCCACGAGACGCTGACCGACACCCTCAAGGAGTGCGTCAAGCGCGGCTCCCGGGGCGTCGCCGTGACCGCCGACGTCACCCGTCCCGGCTCGGTGCGCGAGGCGGTCCGGCTGATCGAGCGCGACCTCGGGCCGATCGACCTGCTGGTCAACAACGCCGGCCTGGTCGACCGCGCCGAGGTGCCGCTCTGGGAGACCGACGCCAACCAGTGGTGGCAGGTGGTCGAGACCAACCTGCGCGGCCCCTACAACCTGCTGCGCTGCGTGCTCCCCGGCATGGTCACCCGCCGGAGCGGCCGGGTGATCAACCTCAACTCCGGCTTCGCGCTGCGCCCGGACGGCAACTACACCGCGTACGCCACCTCCAAGGGCGCGCTGCTCCAGCTCTCCGACAACATGGCGGACTCGCTGGCCCGCAACGGCATCGTCGTCCTCGACATCAGCCCGGGCGCGGTGGCCACCGACATGACCGCCGGGATGCCGATGTTCAAGGAGACCACCACCTGGGGCTCCATCCCGTACATGGTCGCGGTCACCGTGGACGCGGCCCGCGGGCGCTTCGACGGGCTGCACGGGCGCTTCATCCACGCCGGCCGGGACGACCTGGAGGAACTGGTCAACCGGGCCGACGCGATCCGCGTCGCGGACGCCCGCACGCTGCGGCTGCGCCCGTACAAGTCCGACGATCCGATGATCTGACCCGGGTGTTCCAGTCCGGGTGTTCCGTCCCGGGCGTTCCGTCCCGGGCGGTCACCGGGTGGTCACCGGACGGTCAGGCGCAGAGCCGGCTGGCGGTCACCGGCGCGAGCCCCGCCTTGGCCAGGCCGTCCAGGATGCCGGGCAGCGCGTCCACCGTGCACTGGTGCCCCATGTGCAGCGCCACCACCGAGCCGCCGCGCACCGAGTTCAGCACCCGGCGCTGGAGGTCGGCGGCCGAGGGGTCGTTGTAGTCGCGCGGGTCGACGTCGAACGAGAGCACGTGCTCGTACCCGACCGCCCTGGCCTGCTCGCGCACCATCGGGGTGGCGTACTGCGCGGCGGAGGGCCGGAACCAGCGCCCGATCGAGCCGGTGAGCCGCTGCAGGCGCTCCGCGCACTGGGCGATCTCGGCGCGCGCCTGGTCCGGGGTCATCGCCGAGATGTTGAGGTGGTTCTGGGTGTGGTTGCCCAGCTCGTGGCCGCCGTCCAGGATCCGCCGGGCCATCTGCGGCTGCTGGTCGAGCCAGCTGCCGACCACCATCACGGTCAGCTTGGCGCCGCGCTGCTCGGCGATCTCCAGCAGGGCGGTGGCCAGCCTGGGGTCGCCGCTGCCGTGGAAGGTGAGCGCCACGTTCTTCCCGGTGCGCGGCCCGTACGCGACCTCGGCCGGGGTCCCGGGCGCGAGCGGCGGCAGCACGGGTGGGGCCGGCGGGGCGGAGGGCTGGGCGGCGGCCGCGGCGGCGGTCGGCTCACCGGTGGGCCCGGGCTCGGCCGGGGCGGTGGGCGCGGGGGAGGCCGGACCCTCCGCGCCGTTCCAGGCCGGGTCGGTGGTGTGCTGCGGGTCCACGGTTCCGGGGTGCGCGGCGAGCGCCCCCGGGTCGGCCCGGCGGAGCGTTCCGGTGCCGCAGGCGGTGAGTAGGCCGCCGGTGGCGGCGAGGGCGGCGATGCGGGCGGTGGTGCGCAACACGGTGCGGCGGTCGGCAGTCATCGGCAGCCAGCATAGAGAGGACGGCTGCGGCGGGCGATCCGGCGCCCGACCGGCCGCACCGGGTTTGACGTGCACACACTCCGTCGCCGGGTGTTGCGTAAACCTGAACTCCCGCTGTTTCGCCGCCGTGTCCTTGGATACGATCACCGCGCACCGCGTGTCGACCTGCGGTGGCCACGATCTTCCGGCATTGCGCATTGGGGGCGGACAGCATGGACGAGGACGGCGCGGCGACCGGCCGGAGCACGGACACCGAGTGGGACTGGGCCAGAGCCGAGGACTGGCAGCCGCCGAGCGAGCTGGACACCGGCGTCCCGCACACCGCCCGGATGTACGACTACTACCTCGGCGGCAAGGACAACTTCGAGGCCGACCGCAAGGCCGCCCAGGCCGCGATATCCGCCTACCCCGCGCTGCCGCTGCTGGCCCGCACCAACCGGCAGTTCCTCGGCCGCGCCGTGGAGTTCGTCGCGAGCCGGGGCGTGCGCCAGTTCGTCGACATCGGCACCGGCATCCCGGCGGTCGGCTCCACCAGCGAGGTCGCCCAGCGGGTCGCCCCGGACGCCCGGGTGGTGTACGTGGACAACGACCCGATCGTCGCCACCCACGCCCGCGCCCTGCTGGCGAGCCACCCCGCCGGGCACACCTCGGTGATCGAGGCCGACCTGCGCGATCCGGCCGCGATCCTCGGCCACCCCGCGCTGGCCGGCGCCGTCGACCTCTCCCAGCCGGTCGCGCTGATGCTGGTCGCCGTGCTGCACTTCATCCGCAACGAGGACGGCGCGCAGCAGATCGTCCGCACCCTGCGCGACGCGCTCGCCCCGGGCAGCGCGCTGATCCTCTCCCACGGCAGCCCCGACTTCGCCTCCCGCGAGAGCGCCTCCGAGGGCGCCCGGATCTACCGCAGTGCCAGCGCCCCGCTCGTGCTGCGCTCGCGCTCCGGCGTCGAGCCCTTCTTCGGCGACTTCGAGTTCGTCGGCCCCGGGCTCGTCCAGCTCCCGCTCTGGCGCCCCACCGCCGGCCACGTGCCCACCTCCGAACTCCCCGAGGGCTGGCAGGACGTCTCGGCGTACGGCGGCGTCGCCTTCAAGAAGTAGCGCCCCCGCCGTCCGCTCGGGTCCGGCCCCGGCGCCTCCCCTCCCCGCGCCGGGATCGGACCGGACCGTCGAAGCCTACGGACCCGCACTGACAATCCCTCACCGCCCGGGCCGGCGGGCGGGAGCGCTGGGAGGCCTTCCTCGCCCTGGACGACCTGCTCACCCGGATCGGGGAGGACGCCCCGCGGCGGCTCGCCGTCCAGGCCGCCCATCCGGTGCGGACCGGGTGAAAAAGGGCGCGACACCACGGGCCGCCCGGTGTTAGCTTCCGCCGCATGGAACCCCTGAGTGAGAACGAGATCCGCGCGTCCTTCGTCAACTGCTCCAAGGGCGAGGCCCGCCGGCTCAACCTGCCCCGGGGCCTGGCGGAACTGCCCTGGGAGCACCTGGACTTCCTCGGCTGGCGGGACCAGGGCGCGCCCGACCGGGCGTACCTGGTGGCGCCGTACGAGGGCGAGCTCGTCGGCGTGACGCTGCGCTCGCCGGTGATCCGGCGCAGCCTGACCAAGACCAACGTGTGCTCGCTGTGCATCACCGCGCACGCCGGATCGGGGGTCGCGCTGCTCGCCGCCCGCCGGGCGGGGACGGCCGGGCGCGAGGGCAACACGGTCGGCACCTACATCTGCGCCGACCTCGCCTGCTCGCTCTACGTGCGCGGGCTGAAGAAGTCCACCCTGGTCACCCGGCCCGACGAGTCGCTGCCGCTGGAGGTGCAGATCGACCGTACGGTGGGCAACCTGGGCGGCTTCCTCGCCAAGGTGCTCGCCACCGCGGCGGCGTAGCGCCGCCGCACCCCTCCGTGGACGGTACGGCCCGGCCCCCGTGCGGCCCGGCCCCCGTGCGGCCCGGTCCCTGTGCGGCCCGCTCTCCGTCCGGCTCAGAGCCCGCGCAGCTGGTCCAGCTCGCGGCGCTCCCGCTTGGTCGGCCGCCCGGCACCCCGGTCCCGCGTCCCGGCCGCCGCGACGAACTCGCGCGGCGGTCGCGGCGGGCTGTTGTCGACCAGGCACTGCGCCGCGACCTCGGCGCCGACCCGCTTGCGGATCAGCTTCTGCACCACCACGACGCGTTCGTAGCCCTCCTCGCGGACCCGCACCTCGTCCCCGGGCTTCAGCGACTGGGCCGGCTTGGCCCGCTCGCCGTTCACCTTGACGTGCCCGGCCCGGCAGGCGGCCGCCGCCAGCGCCCGCGTCTTGACCAGCCGGACCGACCAGATCCAGCTGTCCACCCGCACGCTTCCCTCGTGTTCAGCCATCCTCGGAGCCTACCCAAGGCCGGTGGCCGCTCCGCGCTACGCGGCGCGCGGCTCCTCCTGGACCGCCCAGCCGTTCCCGTCCGGGTCGTTGAAGAACACGAAGTTGTTCCAGGCCTCGCCGTGCCCGTCCACCCGGCCTCCCGCCACGAAGTGCTGGACCGGGCTGACCTCCACGCCCCGTGCCGCCAGTTCCGCGTGCGCCTTCTCGATGTCCCGCACCACCAGCTGGAGGCCCTTGACCGAGCCGGGCGGCGAGTCGATCACCCCGTTGCCCACGACGATGGAGCAGGGCGAGCCGGGCGGAGTCAGCTGGACCACCCGGGTCCCGTCCCGCAGCAGGGTGTCGTGGTCGACGGTGAACCCGGCCTGCTCCTCGTAGAAGAGCTTCGCGCGGTCCACGTCCGACACCGGGACCACCACGACTTCGAGTTTCCACTCCATCGCCCTCACCCCTCTCGGTCGGGCTCTTCCAGTATCCGTCCGTAACCGCTCCCGGGGGCCGTCGGATAGCCTGAGAACACGATGAATCCCCAGACCACGCGCGCCGCGACCCCGCCGGAAACCTCCTTCGCCACCCCGTGGGGCAGCTTCGAGCTCACCCGCTTCCCCGTGGACCCGCGCGAGCGGCTGCGGGCCTGGGACGCCGCCGACGAGTACCTGCTGCGCCACCTCGCGGGTGAGGCCGACAGCGCGGCCGGCACCGCGACCGAGCTGACCGGCCGCACGGTCGCCGTCCTCGGCGACCGCTGGGGCGCGCTGACCACGGCGCTCGCCGGGTACCGGCCGGTCCAGATCTCCGACTCCCACCTCGGCCGGCAGGCCACCCTGGCCAATCTGGCCCGGGCCGGCGCCACCGTCGACGGGGCCCGGCTGCTCACCACCCGGGACGCCCCGCCGGAGCGGATCGACGTGCTGCTGGTGCGCGTCCCCAAGAGCCTGGCCCTGCTGGAGGACCAGCTGCACCGGCTCGCCCCCGCGCTCCACGAGGGCACCGTGGTGATCGGCACCGGCATGGTCACCGAGATCCACACCTCCACGCTCCAGCTCTTCGAGCGGATCCTCGGCCCGACCCGCACCTCGCTGGCCGTCCGCAAGGCCCGGCTGATCCACTGCACCCCGGACCGGGCGCTGGACCCCGGCCCCAACCCGTGGCCGCACCGCTACGCGCTGCCGTCGGACATCGGTGCCGCCTCCGGCCGTACGGTCGTCAACCACGCGGGCACCTTCTGCGCCGACCGGCTGGACATCGGCACCCGCTTCTTCCTGGCCCACCTGCCCGTCCCCGCCCCCGGCGCCCGGGTGGTGGACCTCGGCTGCGGCAACGGCGTGGTCGGTACGGCCGCCGCGCTGGCCGGGCCCGGCGCGGAGCTGGTCTTCGTGGACGAGTCGCACCAGGCGGTGGCCTCCGCCGAGGAGACCTTCCGCGGCAACCTGGGCCCGGACGCCCCGGCCGAGTTCCTCACCGCCGACGCCCTGGCCCCGGACGCGATCGCCGCCGGCTCGGTGGACCTGGTGCTCAACAACCCGCCGTTCCACTCCCACCAGGCCACCACCGACGCCACCGCCTGGCGGATGTTCACCGGCGCCAAGCGGGCGCTGCGGCCCGGCGGGGAACTCTGGGTGGTCGGCAACCGCCACCTCGGTTACCACGTCAAGCTGCGCCGCCTCTTCGGCAACTGCCAACTCGTCGCGGGGAACCCCAAGTTCGTGGTGCTGCGGGCCGTCAAGCGCTGACCTCGCCGCCCCGCCCCGGCGGGGTTCCGGCACATACTCCTTGCATGAATTTTCCGTCGCGCGTATATTCATGCCAAGACGAAGGAGGAACGCCATGGCATTGCGAGTCGCCGTCGCCGGCGCGAGCGGTTACGCGGGCGGCGAGGTGCTGCGCCTGCTGCTCGGCCACCCCGAGGTGGAGATCGGGGCGCTGACCGGCGGCTCGAACGCGGGCACCCGACTGGGCGCGCTCCAGCCCCACCTCCTCCCGCTCGCCGACCGCGTGCTCGAAGCCACCACCCCCGAGGTGCTGGCCGACCACGACGTGGTCTTCCTGGCGCTGCCGCACGGCCAGTCCGCCGCCGTCGCCGAGGAGCTCGGTCCGAACGTCCTGGTCATCGACTGCGGCGCCGACTTCCGGCTCAAGGCCGCCGCCGACTGGGAGCAGTTCTACGGCTCCGCCCACGCCGGCACCTGGCCCTACGGCCTGCCCGAACTCCCCGGCCACCGCGCCGCACTGAAGGGCAGCAACCGGATCGCCGTCCCCGGCTGCTACCCGACGGCCGTCTCCCTGGCGCTGTTCCCCGCGTACGCCGCGCGGCTCGCCGAGCCGGAGGCCGTGGTGGTCGCCGCCTCCGGCACCTCCGGCGCCGGCAAGGCCGCCAAGCCGCACCTGCTGGGCAGTGAGGTGATGGGCAGCGTCAGCCCGTACGGCGTCGGCGGCGTCCACCGGCACACCCCGGAGATGGCGCAGAACCTCACCCCGCTCGCGGGCGAGCCGGTCACCGTCTCCTTCACCCCCACCCTCGTCCCGATGCCGCGCGGCATCCTCGCCACCTGCTCGGCCAAGGCCAGGCCGGGGGTGACGGCGCAGAGCCTGCGCGCCGCCTACGCCGAGGCGTTCGCGGACGAGCCCTTCGTCCACCTGCTGCCCGAGGGGCAGTGGCCGCAGACCAGCAGCGTCTACGGCGCCAACACCGCCCTGGTCCAGGTCGCCCTGGACGCCGCCGCCGGGCGGATCATCGCGATCAGCGCGATCGACAACCTGGTCAAGGGCACCGCCGGCGGCGCGGTGCAGAGCATGAACATCGCCCTCGGCCTGCCCGAGGAGCTCGGCCTTCCCGTGAACGGAGTCGCACCGTGAGCACGACCACGAACGTCGGAGTGACGGCGGCCAAGGGCTTCCGTGCCGCCGGGGTGACCGCCGGCATCAAGGCCTCCGGCACCCCCGACCTCGCCCTGGTGGTCAACGACGGCCCGTCGCTCGCGGCCGCCGGCGTCTTCACCGCCAACCGGGTCAAGGCCGCGCCGGTGCTCTGGTCCGAGCAGGTCCTCAAGGGTGGTCGGGTCTCCGCCGTCGTCCTCAACTCCGGTGGTGCCAACGCCTGCACCGGCCCGCTCGGCTTCCAGGACACC
Organism: Kitasatospora sp. NPDC058444; assembly: GCF_042721415.1. Lineage (NCBI taxonomy): Bacteria > Bacillati > Actinomycetota > Actinomycetes > Kitasatosporales > Streptomycetaceae > Kitasatospora > Kitasatospora sp. NPDC058444. Next base: position 8,590 of record NZ_JBHXLL010000048.1, read on the forward strand.
CACGCCACCGCGGAGAAGGTCGCCGCGGAGCTGGAGCTCAACGCCGGCGAGGTCGCCGTCGCCTCCACCGGCCTGATCGGCGTTCGGCTGCCGATGGACATCCTGCTCCCCGGTGTCACCCTGGCCGCCGGCGAGCTCAGCGGGACCGGCGGCGAGGACGCCGCGATCGCCATCAAGACCACCGACACGGTGCACAAGACCGCCCAGTACACCAGCCCGGCCGGCTGGACGGTCGGCGGCATGGCCAAGGGCGCGGGGATGCTCGCCCCGAGCCTCGCCACCATGCTCGTCGTCCTCACCACCGACGCCGACCTGGACAGCGCCGCCCTGGACGCCGCGCTGCGCGGCGCCACCCGCACCACCTTCGACCGGATCGACTCCGACGGCTGCATGTCGACCAATGACACCGTGCTGCTGCTCGCCTCCGCCGCCTCCGGCATCGCCCCGGGGCAGGCCGAGTTCGCCGAGGCCGTCCGCGCCGTCAGCGCCGACCTGGCCCGCCAGCTGATCGGTGACGCGGAGGGCGCGAGCAAGGAGATCCGGATCGACGTCACCGGCGCCGCCACCGAGGACGAGGCGGTCGAGGTCGCCCGGACGATCAGCCGCAACAACCTGCTCAAGTGCGCCATCCACGGCGAGGACCCCAACTGGGGCCGGGTGCTGGCCGCGATCGGCACCACCTCCGCCGCCTTCGACCCGAACGAGCTGGACGTCGCCATCAACGGCGTCTGGGTCTGCAAGGCGGGCGGCGTGGGCGAGGACCGCGACCTGGTGGACATGAAGGGCCGCGAGGTCGTCATCACCGCGAACCTCAACGCCGGTACGGCGGGCGCCACGCTGTGGACCAACGACCTGACGGCCGACTACGTTCACGAGAACAGCGCCTACTCGACCTGATCCGCGTCACTTCGTCCGCGACACCCTGAGCCGCGACACCCGATCCGCGGCAGATCAGCGGCAGATCCGCGACACCTGATCCGCGACATCCCCCAGCCTGCGGCCGGGGGGACCCCCATCGACGAGGGAATCCCGTGCAGATCGCACCCAAGGGCGAACAGGCCCGCAACAACACCGCGTTGCCCAAGGCCATGACGCTGATCGAGGCGCTGCCGTGGCTGGAGCGCTTCCACGGCAAGACCGTCGTGATCAAGTTCGGCGGCAACGCGATGGTGGACGACAGCCTCAAGGCCGCCTTCGCCCAGGACGTCGTCTTCCTGCGCTACGCCGGCCTGCACCCCGTCGTGGTGCACGGCGGCGGCCCCCAGATCAGCGCCCAACTCGACCGGCTGGGCCTCGAGTCGAGCTTCACCAACGGCCTGCGGGTGACCACCCCGGAGACCATGGACGTGGTCCGGATGGTGCTGGCCGGCCAGGTGCAGCGCGAGCTGGTCGGCCTGCTCAACGAGCACGGCCCGTTCGCGGTCGGCATGACCGGCGAGGACGCCCACACCATGACGGCGGTCAAGCGCTACGCGGTGGTGGACGGCGAGCAGGTCGACATCGGCCTGGTCGGCGACATCGTCAACATCGAGGCCGGCGCGGTGAAGGCGATGATCGCCGACGGCCGCATCCCGGTCATCTCCTCGATCGCCCGCGGTGCCGACGGCCACGTCTACAACATCAACGCCGACACCGCCGCCTCCGCCCTCGCGGTCGCGCTCGGCGCCGAGATGCTCGTCGTCCTCACCGACGTCGAGGGCCTCTACAAGGACTGGCCGAACTCCGACGACGTGATCAGCCAGCTCGCCGCGAGCGAGCTGGAGGAGCTGCTGCCCGGCCTGGCCAGCGGCATGCTCCCCAAGATGGAGGGCTGCCTGCGCGCCGTCCGCTCCGGCGTGGGCACCGCCCGGGTGCTGGACGGCCGGGTCCAGCACAGCCTGCTGCTGGAGATCTTCACCGACGAGGGCATCGGCACGATGGTCGTGCCGGACGACGAAGCGACCGTGACCGGGGGACTGGCATGACCGGCGGGACCGACAACACCGCGAGCATCGCGAGCACCGAGGGCACCGGCGACACCGCCCCGGCCGGCGCCACGCGCAACGAGCGGCTCGCCGACCGGTGGCAGCACTCCTTCACCGACAACTACGGCACCCCCCGCATCCCGCTGGTGCGCGGCGAGGGCAGCAAGCTCTGGGACGCCGACGGCAAGGAGTACACCGACCTGCTCGGCGGCATCGCCGTCAACGCCCTGGGCACCGCCCACCCGGCCGTCGTCGAGGCCGTGAGCCGGCAGATCGCCACCCTCGGCCACGTCTCCAACCTCTTCATGGCCGAGCCCACCATCGCCCTCGCCGAGCGGCTGCTGGAGCTGGACGGCCGCCCGGGTGGCCGGGTGTTCTTCTGCAACTCCGGCGCCGAGGCCAATGAGGCCGCCTTCAAGATCAGCCGGCGGACCGGCCGCACCCACCTGGTCGCCCTCCAGGGCGGCTTCCACGGCCGCACCATGGGCGCCCTGGCGCTCACCGGCCAGCCCGCCAAGCAGGACCCGTTCCGCCCGCTGCCCGGCGACGTCACCCACGTCCCGTTCGGTGACGTCGAGGCGCTGCGCGCGGCCGTCACCACCGAGACCGCCGCCGTCTTCCTGGAGCCGATCCAGGGCGAGAACGGCGCCGTCCCGCTGCCCGAGGGCTACCTGCGGGCGGCGCGCGAGATCACCCGGGCCACCGGCACCCTGCTGGTGCTGGACGAGATCCAGACCGGTGTCGGCCGCACCGGCCACTGGTTCGCCCACCAGGCGTACGAGGGCGTGGAGCCGGACGTCGTCACCCTCGCCAAGGCGCTCGGCGGCGGTCTGCCGATGGGCGCGGTGCTCGCCTTCGGGCCGGCCGCCGACCTGCTCACCCCGGGCCAGCACGGCACCACCTTCGGCGGCAACCCGGTGGCCGCCGCGGCCGGGCTCGCGGTGCTGGAAACGATCGAGTCCGAGGGCCTGCTGGAGCACACCCGCAAGCTGGGCGAGCGGCTGCGGCACGGCGTCGAGGCGCTCGGCGACCCGCTGGTCTCGCACGTGCGCGGGGCGGGCCTGCTGCTGGGCATCGTGCTCACCGAGCCGGTCGCGGCCCGGGTCCAGGCCGCCGCGCAGGAGGCGGGCTACCTGGTCAACGCTGCCGTACCGGACGCCGTCCGGCTGGCCCCGCCGCTGGTGCTGACCGAGCAGGAGGCGGACGCCTTCCTGGCCGCGCTGCCGGACATCCTCCGGACGGTGCGCGAGGGCGCCCCGGCCGATGCGAGTTGACCGTCGTCCGGGAGAATAATCACATGACCGCTTCCCACTCCGGCCCGTCCGCCGCCGGCCCGACGCCGCAGGTCCCGCAGACCCGCACCGCGCGCCACCGGCGGATCGTGGACCTGCTCACCCGCCAGCCCGTGCGTTCGCAGAGCCAGCTCGCCAAGCTGCTCGCCGACGACGGACTCGTGGTCACCCAGGCCACCCTCTCCCGGGACCTGGACGAGCTGGGCGCGGTCAAGATCCGCAACCGGGACGGCGCGCTGATCTACGCCGTCCCGGCCGAGGGCGGCGACCGCACGCCGCGCGCGCCGATGGGGGAGTCGGCCAGCGAGGGCCGGATGGCCCGGCTGGCCGGCGAGCTCATGGTCTCCGCGACGGCCTCCGGCAACCTGGTGGTGCTGCGCACCCCGCCGGGCGCCGCCCAGTTCCTGGCCTCGGCGATCGACCAGGCCGAGGTCTTCGAGATCATCGGCACCATCGCCGGCGACGACACCGTGCTGCTGATCAGCCGCGATCCGGCCGGCGGCCAGGCGCTCGCCGACCACCTCATGCAACTCGCCCAGGCGAAGGCGCAGTAGCCGGCCGCGAAGCGCTTCGCAGCGCGTTCCAGCGTTTCGCAGCGCCTTTCGGCGCTTTTCGGCGCCCCGACCCCGACGAACCCCGGCCGACGGAGAACCCTCCGGCCGGGGTTTTGTGTTTCATACCGCATCGTGCATACTTATGCCATCCACTGCACATGCATGAAGGAGCCACGCGATGACCGCCGAGCAGTCCTCCGACGTCCGCCTCTGGGGTGCGCGCTTCGCCGACGGCCCGTCCGAGGCGCTGGCCAGGCTCTCGGCCTCGGTCCACTTCGACTGGCGCCTCGCGCCGTACGACATCGCCGGCTCCAAGGCCCACGCCCGGGTCCTGCACAAGGCGGGCCTGCTCTCCGGCGAGGAACTGGCCGGCATGCTGGACGGCCTGGACCGGCTGCTCGCCGACGTCCGGGAGGGCACCTTCACCGGCACCGTCGCCGACGAGGACGTGCACACCGCCCTGGAGCGCGGCCTGCTGGAGCGCCTCGGCCCCGACCTCGGCGGCAAGCTGCGGGCCGGCCGCTCCCGCAACGACCAGATCGCCACCCTGTTCCGGATGTACCTGCGGGACCACGCGAAGACCATCGGCGGCCTGCTGCTCGACCTCCAGCAGGCCCTCGTCGGCCTCGCCGAGGCGCACCCGGACACCGCGATGCCGGGCCGCACCCACCTCCAGCACGCCCAGCCGGTGCTCTTCGCCCACCACGTCCTCGCGCACGTGCAGGCCCTCGGCCGGGACGCCGAGCGGCTGCGCCAGTGGGACGCCCGCACCGCCGTGTCGCCGTACGGCTCCGGCGCGCTGGCCGGCTCCTCGCTCGGCCTCGACCCGCAGGCCGTCGCCGCCGACCTCGGCTTCGAGGGCGGCTCGGTCGGCAACTCCATCGACGGCACCGCCTCGCGCGACTTCGTCGCCGAGTTCGCCTTCGTGACCGCGATGATCGGGATCAACCTCTCCCGGATCGCGGAGGAGGTGATCATCTGGAACACCAAGGAGTTCGGCTTCATCACCCTGCACGACGCCTTCTCCACCGGCTCCTCGATCATGCCGCAGAAGAAGAACCCGGACATCGCCGAGCTCGCCCGCGGCAAGTCCGGCCGGCTGATCGGCAACCTGACCGGCCTGCTGGCCACCCTCAAGGCGCTGCCGCTCGCCTACAACCGGGACCTCCAGGAGGACAAGGAGCCGGTCTTCGACTCCTGCGACACGCTGGAGGTGCTGCTGCCGGCGTTCACCGGGATGATGGCCACCCTCACCGTGCACCGGGAGCGGCTGGAGGAGCTGGCCCCGGCCGGCTTCTCGCTCGCCACCGACATCGCCGAGTGGCTGGTCAAGCAGGGAGTGCCGTTCCGGGTCGCGCACGAGGTGGCCGGCGCCTGCGTCAAGGTCTGCGAGGCCGAGGGCATCGAGCTGTCCGACCTGACGGACGCGCAGTTCGCCGCGATCTCGGAGCACCTGACGCCCGAGGTGCGCTCGGTGCTCAGCGTCCACGGCGCCATCGCCGCCCGCGACGGGCGCGGTGGAACGGCCCCCTCGGCGGTCGCGGTCCAGCTCGCCGAGGTGAAGGCGGACCTGGCGCGGCAGCAGGAGTGGGTCCGGGGCTGACCCCGGCGCGGCGGGCCGGTCCGCCGACGGGAGGTCGGTGCCCGGCACGGCTGGGGACCGGTGCCCGGCACGGTCGGGATCGATCCCCGGCGCGACGGGGGAGGGGCGCGGCGGTCCGACCGGCGCGCCCCTCCGGTGTCCGCGCCCCGGCCCGGGCGTAACCGGCCCCGCCCCGGGCCGTCATGCACGGTGTGTGCACCCCCCTCCCGCCCGCCGTCCCCTCCGCCGAGGACGTGTACCTCGCCGAACAGCGCCGCCGCGTGGTCCGCGAGACCGTCGCCGCCCTGCCCGGCCGCTGCCCGCAGCTGATCGCCGCGCTCGCGGAGGACCCGCCGCCCACGTACCGTGAGCTCTCGGAGCGGCTCGGCATGCCGCGCGGCTCGATCGGCCCCACCCGCTCACGCTGCCTGGCCTGCCTGCGGATGCTGCTCCACGCGGAGCGCTATCCCTGAGCGGGCCCGTCCGTGTGACCGGGCGGAATCCGGGCGGCACGGGAGGTGACCCTGCTCACGTCCGTCCCCGCGAAGGTTGAGGGGAGCTGACACCCGGGTAGAGCGCTGGCGAACGTAGCTCTTGACGGTGGCGCGATCGCTCGGATACTGAGCGTGAGCGCGCCACCCTCTGCGCGCCGGGCACGACGACTGGGGAGGCCCCTCCACATGGGCATGAGCGTGATCATCTCGGCTGCTGACGTCGAGGACGCGGAGCAGATCCTCAAGCTCCAGTACCTCGGCTACCAGTCCGAGGCCGAGCTGTACGGCGACTGGGCGATGGAGCCCCTGACGCAGAGCCTGGAGAGCCTGCGCGCCGAACTGTCCGAGCAGCACTTCCTGGTCGCCCGGCTGGGCGGCGAGGTGGTCGGCACCGTCCGCGGCCACGTCGGCGCCGACGGCGTCGGCCGGATAGGGCGTCTGGTCGTCCATCCCCGGATGCAGCGCCACGGCCTCGGGGGCCGCCTGATGGACGCGCTGGAGCGCCGGATGGCCCAGGACGGCCCGGTGAGCGTCTACCGGCTGTTCACCGGCCACCGCAGCCTCGGCAACCTGCGGCTGTACGCTCGGCAGGGCTACCGGCAGACCCGGGTCGAGCAGATCAGCAGCCGGCTGAGCTTCGTCCACCTGGAGAAGCCCGCCGCGGCGCCGCTCGCCGCCACGGCCTGAGCCCGCCGCCCCGCCGCACGCCTTCCGGCGCCGCCACCATCCGGACCACCGGTGGCGGCGCCGAGTCGTATCCGCGCAGGTCACGGCGGTGCATGTCCGCATTGCGGACAGCTCTGCCAAATTATTGGGCGGAATTCGACCCATCTGTTTTACTGGCTTACATGACTGCGACGACGAACTGGACCCCCACCGGCACCCTGCCGGCAGGTGAGCGTGCCATGTGTCGTCGAATGTGTCACCGCTGAGGGCCACCGCCCCCGGCGCCCCGCTGAGGGCGCCTCCCCTCGCGCCCCGAAGCGAGACTCCGGCGTCGCTCCAGCCCGTGTGAGCGCGCCCCTCCTCCCGGACCCCTTCCCTCGTCGTGCCCGCACTCGCGCGGACGCCGTGACCCGTCAGGCCCACGCCCTCGCGCGGCCCCGGCGGCCGACGGCCACGATCGAGGGACGCCAGGTCCGGCCCCCCTGGCGCAGCGCCGTGACGCCGCCCCGCCGACCCCCCACAGGTCGGGCGGCCGACCCACGCCGCCCGCCCCCGACCCACGGAAAGCCGCTGTGATCACCACCACGGACCTGACGAAGGTCTACCGTTCCCGAGGCCGCGAGGTGACCGCCCTCGCCGGCGTCGACCTGCACGTCCGCCCGGGCGAGGTCTACGGAGTCGTCGGCACCAGCGGTGCCGGCAAGTCCACCCTCATCCGCTGCGTGAACATGCTGGAGCGCCCGTCCTCCGGCACGGTCACCGTGGACGGCGTCGAGCTGACCGCGCTGGCCGGCGGCGAGAACCGGGCCGGCAAGGAGCTGCGCGAGGCCCGCCGCCGGATCGGCATGGTCTTCCAGCACTTCAACCTGCTCTCCTCGCGGACGGTGCAGCAGAACGTCGAGCTCCCCCTGGAGATCATCGGCCTGGACCGCACCGAGCGCCGCCGCAAGGCCGCCGAGCTGCTCGACCTGGTCGGCCTCGGCGACAAGGCCCGCAGCTACCCCAACCAGCTCTCCGGCGGCCAGAAGCAGCGCGTCGGCATCGCCCGGGCGCTGGCCGGCGACCCCAAGGTGCTGCTCTCCGACGAGGCCACCTCGGCGCTCGACCCGGAGACCACCCGCTCGATCCTCAAGCTGCTGCGCGACCTCAACCGGCAGCTGGGCCTCACCGTCCTGCTGATCACCCACGAGATGGACGTCATCAAGTCCGTCTGCGACTCCGCCGCCCTGATGCGCGGCGGCCGGGTGATCGAGTCCGGAGAGCTCACCGACCTGCTCGCCACACCCGGCTCCGAGCTGGCCCGCGAGCTGTTCCCGCTCAGCGAGTTCGGCACCGGCCACCCCGGTTCCACCGTGCTGGAGATCACCTTCCAGGGCGACAGCTCGGCCCAGCCGTTCGTCTCCCAGCTCGCCCGCACCTACCAGATCGACATCAACATCCTCGGTGCCGCGGTGGAGACCATCGCCGGCCGGATGGTCGGCCGGATGCGGGTCGAGCTGCCCGGCAGCCACCAGGACAACGTGGTGCCGATCGGCTACCTGCGCGAGCAGGGCCTTCAGGTGGCCCTCCTCGATTCGGACGGCACCGGTGCGGCGAAGGGAGCGGTGGCATGACCTGGGACGAGATGTGGGCCCTGATGGGGCCCGCCACGCAGGAGACCTTCCAGATGGTCGGGGTGTCCGCGGCCGTCACCGTCCTGCTCGGCCTGCCGCTGGGCGTGCTGCTGGTGCTCACCGACAAGGGCGGCCTGCTGGCCAACCGGGCCGTCAACAAGTCCATCGGCTTCGTGGTGAACCTCGCCCGTTCGGTGCCGTTCATCATCCTGATGATCGCGCTGATCTCCTTCACCCGCTGGCTGGTCGGCACCTCCATCGGCTGGCAGGCGGCGACCGTGCCGCTCACCATCGGCGCCATCCCGTTCTTCGCCCGCCTGGTCGAGACCTCCGTCCGCGAGGTCGACCGGGGCCTGGTCGAGGCGGTCCAGTCGATGGGCGGCAGCACCTGGACGATCGTCCGCAAGACCCTGCTGCCCGAGGCCCTGCCCGGCATCGTGGCCTCGGTCACCACCACGGTCATCACCCTGATCAGCTACTCCGCGATGGCCGGCACGGTCGGCGGCGGCGGCCTCGGCACCCTCGCCGTCAACTACGGCTACCAGCGCTTCGAGACCACCTTCATGTGGGTCATCGTGGCCGAGCTGGTGATCATCGTCACCGCCGTCCAGCTGATCGGTGACTACGCCGTCCAGCGGCTCTCCCACCGCGGCCGCACCGGCGGCCGGACGAGGCTGCTCGGCCGCACCCGGACGGCCCCCGACGAGGACCTCGTCGCCTCCTAGACCTCCCCCGTCCGACCCCGGACGCGGCTCCCCGTTCCCCGCAGAAAGGCACTTTTCGTGCGCAACGTTCTGAAGGTCACCAGCATCCTCGCCACCGCCGGCGTCGCCCTCTCGCTCGCCGCCTGCGGCAGCTCCGGGTCCTCCTCCTCGGACGCGAACGCGCCGCTGAAGGTCGTGGCCAGCCCCACCCCGCACGGCCAGATCCTGAAGTACGTCAAGGACAACCTCGCGGAGAAGGCGGGCCTCAAGCTCGACATCAAGGAGGTCACCGACTACGTGACCCCCAACACGGCGGTGCAGGACGGTTCGGCCGACGCCAACTTCTTCCAGCACGTCCCGTACCTGGAGGACTTCAACAAGAAGCGCGGCACGGACATCGTGTCGGTCGAGCCGGTGCACCTGGAGCCGCTGGGCGTCTACTCCAAGAAGGTCAAGGCGATCGGCGACCTGCCGGACGGCGCCACCATCGGTCTGCCGAACGACGCCACCAACGAGGGCCGCGCGCTCAAGCTGCTCGCCGACAACAAGCTGATCACCCTCAAGGACGGCGTCACCACCGCCGCCACCCCGGCGGACGTGACCGGCAACCCGAAGAACTTCAAGTGGAAGGAGCTGGAGGCCGCCCAGCTGCCCCGCTCCGTCGCCGACCTCGACGCCGCCGTCATCAACGGCAACTACGCGATCGACTCCGGCCTGAAGCCGGCCACCGACGCCCTGGTGCTGGAGAAGGCCGAGGGCAACCCGTACGCCAACATCCTCGCCGTCAAGAAGGGCAAGGAGAACGACCCGCGGGTCAAGAAGCTGGCCGAGCTGCTGCACTCCGACGAGGTCAAGAAGTACATCAACGACACCTTCCAGGGCTCGGTCATCCCGGCCTTCTGAGCCGCGACCCGCTCGACGCCCTGATCCGCTCGACGCCCTGATCCCGACCGGGCCCCCGCCGCACCTCGGCGGGGGCCCGGTCGGGCAGTATGCGGAAGGGGCACTCCGGCCGGCCGCGTTCTGACGTACCGTCGTGCGGGCAGCGCACCGTGTGGCACCCGGGGCACGACGGAGGCGTACGGTGTGGTGTTCACGACCCGGCGAGGAGAGACGGCATGGCAGCGAGCTTCCCCGAGACCGCCATCAGCACCGAACGGCTGCTGCTGCGACCCCTTGCGGAGGACGACGCCCCCGGACTGGCCACGATGATGGCCGACGACCTCGTCCTCGCCTGGACGGACCTGCCGTACCCCTTCACCGAGGAGTACGCGGCCGAACTCGCCCGCACCCTCGCCCCCGCCCACCGGGCCGCCGGGCGGGGCATCGTCTTCGCCGTCACCGAGAACCTGACCCAGCGCCTGGTCGGCCTGGTCGAGCTGCGCAACACCGACTGGCGGCTGCGCAGCACCGAGATCTCCTACGTCACCGCCGTCTGGGCGCGCGGCGAGGGCTACGCCCCGGAGGCCGTCCTCGGCGTCGCCCAGTGGCTGTTCGAGGACCGCGGCTTCCAGCGCCTGGAGCTGCGCACCGCCGCCGGGAACACCGCCGCCCAGCAGGTCGCCCAGAAGGTCGGCGGCATCAGCGAGGGCGTGCTGCGCAGCGCCTGGATAGTCCGGGGGGAGCCCGGCGAGGCGGTGGGTGAGCCCGCCGGCCGCCGGGCCGGGGGGGAGAGCCGCAGCGACCTCATCCTGTGGAGCCTGCTCCCGGAGGACCTGGAGTCGCCCGAACCGCACCACCGGGGCTGGCACGGCGACGACCGCTACGTGCTCCGCGACTGATCCCCGCGGGCCCGGCTCCGGCGCGGACATGTGTGCGAGATGTCGGGTTCCGGGGTACCGCACCCGGTAGCCTCTGGACCGGCACCGCACGACGGCGGATCGCGTGGCGCACCGAGGCGAGGGAGAACGGCCGCAGATGGCTGACCGGATCACGGTCATCGGGTGGGACGGCACACCGCTGACCGAGGCCGCCGGCGCGGCCCTGGCCGCGGCGACCCTGGTGGCCGGAGCCCCCTACCAACTGAGCGCCCTCCCGGTGCCGGAGACCGCCGAGCGGATCACCCTCGGCAACGTCCGGCAGGCCGCCCGCAGGATCGCCGAGCACCGCGGCGCCGCCGTCGTGGTCGCCGAGGGCGACCCGGGCTTCTTCGGGGTGGTGCGCACCCTGCGCCGCCCCGAGTACGGCCTCGAACTGGAGGTGCTGCCCGCCGTCTCCTCGGTGGCCGCCGCCTTCGCCCGGGCCGGCATGCCCTGGGAGGACGCCCAGGTGGTCAGCGTCCACGGCGGACGGCTGCGCCGGGCGGCCAACATCTGCCGGGCCCACCCCAAGGTCGCGGTGCTCACCGCGCCGGGCGCCGGGCCCGCCGAACTCGCCCTGATGCTGCACGGGGTGCACCGGACCTTCGTGGTCTGCGAGGCCCTCGGCACCCCGGACGAGGACGTCACCGTCCTCACCTCCGACCGGATCGCCGACCACGTGTGGCGCGACCCCAACGTGGTGCTGGTGATCGGCGGCGGCGCCCAGGCCGCCGCCGTGGACGAGGCGGCCGGCTGGCTCGCCGGGCGCCCGGTCGGCTACCCCGGCGCGGAACGCGGCTGGGCGCTCCCCGGTGACGCCTACGCGGGCGCCGGGCGCACGGAGGACGAACCGGGCGCACCGGAGGCGCTCCCCGCCCATGTGCGCGCCCTGGTCCTGGCCCGGCTGGGGGCACGCCCCGGGGACCTGGTCTGGTCGGTCGGCGCCGGCAGCGGCGCCCTCGCGGTGGAGGCCGCCCGGTTCGGCGCCGCCGTGGTCGCGGTCGAGGGCTCCCGCTCGGCCTGCGCCCGGCTGACCGTCAACGCCCGCCGCTACGGCGTCGAGGTGGAGGCCGTGTACGGGAGCGGCCCCGAGGTGCTGGGCGGCCTGCCGGAGCCGGACGCGGCGGTGGTGGAGTCCGGCGGCCTCGACGTGGTCCGCGCCGTACTGGCCCGCCGGCCCGAACGGTTCGTCGCGCTGCCCCGGACCCTCGCCGAGGCGGAGGAGATCCGCCGGGCGATCGACGGGGCCGGCTACCGGGCGGACGGCGCGCTGCTCCAGGCGACCCCGTTGCGGCAGGCGGGGGAGGGCGACGGGCTGACGCTGGGGGCGGCCGGAACCGGCGCGCTGGTGCTCTGGGGTGAGCAGATCGTGTGAAGGCCGTGGGCACGCGCCGGGGCCGTCCGGTGGCGTCGACGGTGATCCAGGTCGCATCCGGACACCGATTCGAGAGGTGACCGCGCCGTGCCGGTAGTGTGACGTCCTGGACGGCCACATCGGTCGGCGACCCACCCGATTCGGTCGGTTTGTCACCTTTTTGACGCGGTGCGATCCGATTCCGCTCGGAGTGTGGGCAATTCGACGGGCCTCGTGCCGGACCTGGAGAATGCCGTAGGGTCCGGTGCGGTCGTGCCGGTTGCTCCGGGTTGTCGTTGTTTCAGACGATGTGCCGCCCCGTACGGGCGGTACGCAGGACCGGGGTGCCGCAGCGCGCCGGATGGGACTTGGGCCGCAGCGCCACGGCGCGGCGGCCGCGTGTGGTTAGGGGCGGGCCGGTGCTGGTTCGGCCCGTGCGGATGGGCGCTGCGATCGGCGATCGTGTCGCCGAGGGCGCGGCAGCGGCCTGGAAGGAGCTTTGACAATGACCGATGGCGGCCACGTCCCGGGCGAGGGACTGCCGGAGCACCTGCACGCCGGGCCGGACCCGCTCGGCGGACCGGAGGGCGTCGCGGGCGTTGCACCCCTCCAGGGCGTCGCGACGGACGGCGGTGCGATCCCGAACCCGGCGGCCCCGATCGGCGGTGTCCCCGGCGCGGTGCCTCCGGGCGCGGGCGTCATCCCGCCGCAGGGCCAGCACGGCTACGGCGTTCCGGGTGTTCCCGGCGTGCCCCAGCCGGGCCAGCCCGGCGACGGCTGGGCCGTCGACCAGGGCGCCCCGCGCCCGGCCTTCCACTTCCTCGACCAGCCCGACACGCCGGACGGCCTGGACGACGATGACGACGTGCTGCTGATGCCCGGCCCGCAGGGCTCCTGGGGCGAGCCGGTCGCGGCCGTCCCGGCCGAGCAGGTGCCGCTCGCGCCGCAGCAGGACGGCACGCCGGTCGAGCCGTCCTGGCCGCCGGTTGACCCGCCGGTGCTCGGCGCCGAGCACGCCGTTCAGCAGCAGCCCGTCCAGATGCAGCCGCAGCAGCCGGTGACGCAGGCTCAGCAGCCGCGTCGGCCGCTGCACGCCGGTCCGCCGATCCCGGACCCGTCGCTGATGACCGGCCAGGTGCCGGTCCGCTCGCTGGCCGACCGCGGTCCCTCGCAGGGCGGCACGCCGGCGCACGGGATCCCGGTGGTCGGCCGTCCGCCGATGGCCGAGGCCCCCGCCCCGGCTCCCGCCGTCGCGCCGCAGGCCGCCCCGGTGGCTCCGGCCGCTCCGGCGGCCGCGGGCGTTCCGGTCGTGGGCGTTCCGGTCACGGGCGTTCCGGCCGTGGACGGGCAGCAGCCGTCGCAGGCGCAGGACTTCCAGCAGGTCCAGCACGCCCAGCAGGTGCCGCTGGGCACTCCGCCGGTCGAGGCCGTGCTGGGGGTGGAGGTGGTCGGGGCGATCGAGGTGATCGAGGTCGTCGAGGCGCCGGAGGCCGTCCACGCCGTCCCCGTCCAGCCCGCGCAGGACGTGACGGCTCCCCAGGTTCCGCAGGACCCGCAGGTTTCGCAGGATCCCCAGGCCGCCGGGACCGCCGCGGAGGCCGTCGCGCTCGCGCCGCAGGCCGTCGTGGCCGAACCGGCCCAGGCCGAGGCCGCCCAGCCGGTGGCCGAGCCGGCCGGTGCGCCCGCCGTCGAGCCCGCCGTCGCCGAAGCCGTCGCCGCCGAAGCCGCCGTCGCCGAGGGTGCTGTCGCCGAGGGCCCCGCCGGGTCCGTCGAGCAGCCCGAGGCCGTGGCCCCGGCCGGTCAGCCGCGCCGGATCTCCGCCTTCCTCGCCGCGCCCACCCCGCACGGTCTGCCCAAGGTCGGGAAGGCCGAGCAGGCTCCGGTCGTCGAGGAGACGGCCCCGCAGCAGCCCGCGCCGATAGCGGCCGCCGAGGCCGCCGAGCAGCCCGCTGCCGAGGCCGTCGCGGTCGTCGAGGCCGTCGAGCCCGCCCAGCCCGCCGAGGCCGTCGCGGGCGCCGAGTCCGCTCCGGTGGCCGCGGTGACCGAGGCCGCCGAGCAGGCCCACCAGGGCGAGAGCGCGACGGAGGCCGCCGCCGAGCCGGTCGCCGAGACCGCCGCGGGCACCGGTGAGATGCCCTCCGGCCAGGCCGTCACCGAGCCCGCCGTCGAGTCCGCCGAGGCTGCCGCGGAGGCCGAGCAGCCGCAGCAGCAGGCCGAGGTCCCGGCCGAGGGGCCCGCCGAGCCGGTCGCGGAGCAGACCGTGGAGGCACCCGCGGAGGCGCCCGCGGAGGCCGAGGCCGCCGCCGAGCCGGCCGCCGAGCCGACTGTCGAGGCTCCGGCCGAGGCCGTCCCCGGGGCGGAGGCGGCGCAGCCCGCCGAGGCCGCCGAGCAGCCCGCCGCCGAGGCCGTCGCGACCGTTGAGCCTGCTGTGGAGGCCGCGCCCGCCGAGGACGTCGCCGAGCAGCCCGTCGCCGCCCAGGAGGCCGAGGCCCCCGCGGAGCCCGCTGCCGAGCAGATGCAGGCCCCGGCCGCTGCCGAGGCCGAGCCCGCCGCCGCTGCGGAGCCCTCCGCCGTCGCCGAGCCCGCCGCCGCGGAGGCCGAGCCCGCCCAGGAGCAGGCCGCCGAGGCGACCGCCGAAGGCATCGAGCAGCCGCAGACCGAGCAGCCCGCCGCCGAAGCCGCCGAGAACGCCGAAGCCCTCGAGGCCCCCGAAGCCCCCGAGGCCACCGAAGCCCCCGGGACCACCGAGGACTCCGCCGCCCAGCCCGCCGCCGAGGAGGCGCAGGAGCAGCCGGAGCAGCAGCCCGAGGAGCCCGCCGAGCCGCGCGGCCCCGCCGCCCCCGGCTACGACGAGGCCGGCCGCGAGGCCGTCCACCAGGTGATCCGCGAGCGCCGCGACATCCGCAACGGCTTCCGCCCGGACCCGATCCCGCACGAGGTGCTGATCCGCGTCCTGGAGGCCGCCCACACCGCGCCCAGCGTCGGCTACTCCCAGCCCTGGGACTTCGTGGTGATCCGCTCGGCGAAGACCCGCCGGCGGATGCACGCCCTGGCCGAGCGCCAGCGCGAGGCCTACGCGGACTCGCTGCCCAAGGGCCGGGCCAAGCAGTTCAGGGAAATCAAGATCGAGGCCATCCTCGACACCCCGGTCAACATCGTGGTGACCGCCGACCGCACCCGCGGCGGCCGGCACACCCTGGGCCGGCACACCCAGCCGCAGATGGCCCCGTACTCGGCCGCGCTGGCCGTCGAGAACCTCTGGCTGGCCGCCCGCGCCGAAGGCCTGGGCGTCGGCTGGGTGAGCTTCTTCGACGACGAGCAGCTGGTCCGCGAACTCGGCCTGCCCGAGCACTTGGAGGTCGTCGCCTACCTGTGCGTCGGCTTCGTCGACGAGTTCCCGGGCGAGCCCGAGCTGGAGCAGCAGGGCTGGGCCAAGAAGCGCCCGCTGTCCTGGGTCGTCCACGAGGAGCAGTACGGCAACCGCGCGCTGCCCGGCGAGGAGCCGCAGAGCCTGCTCGCCGAGACCCTGCGCGGCATCCGCCCGCTGGACGCCAAGGCGCTCGGCGAGGCCTGGGACCGCCAGAAGCGGATGACCAAGCCGGCCGGCTCGCTCGGCATGCTGGAGATCATCTCCGCCCAGCTGAGCGGCCTGTCCCGCAAGTGCCCGCCGCCGATCCCGGAGCCCGCCTGCGTGGCGATCTTCGCGGGCGACCACGGCGTGCACGCCCAGGGCGTCAGCCCCTGGCCGCAGGAGGTGACCGCCCAGATGGTCGCCAACTTCCTGGCCGGGGGAGCGGTGATCAACTCCTTCGCCAAGCAGATCGGCACCGAGGTCTGCGTGGTCGACGTCGGCGTCGCCGCCGAACTGCCGGACGCCGTCCAGCAGGGCCGCGCCACCGGCCTGTTGCCGCGCAAGGTCCGTCCCGGCACCGCCGACATGACCCAGGGCCCGGCGATGACCCGCGAGGAGGCCCTCAAGGCCATCGAGGTCGGCATCGAGACCGCCCGCGACCTCGTCGCGGCGGGCAACAAGGCACTGGTGACCGGCGACATGGGGATCGCCAACACCACCGCCTCGGCCGCCCTGATCTCGGTGTTCACCGGCCTCGACCCGGCCGAGGTCACCGGCCGCGGCACCGGCATCGACGACGAGACCCACGCCCGCAAGATCGAGGTCATCCGCGCCGCGCTGGCCCTGCACCAGCCCGACCCGAGCGACCCGGTCGGCGTCCTCGCCGCCGTCGGCGGCCTGGAGCACGCCGCCCTGGCCGGCTTCCTGCTCGGCGCCGCCTCGCTGCGCACCCCGGTGATCCTGGACGGCGTGATCGCCGGCTCGGCCGCGCTGGCCGCCAAGGCCATCGCCCCCGAGGTGCTGGCCGCCTGCATCGCAGGCCACCGCTCCGCCGAGCCCGGCCACCAGGCCGCGCTGGCGAAGCTCGGCCTGCGCCCGCTGATCGACCTGGACCTGCGGCTCGGCGAGGGCACCGGTGCCCTGCTGGCCCTGCCGCTGGTGCAGAGCGCCGCCCGGGCGATGCACGATGTAGCCACCTTCGACTCCGCCGGGGTCACCGAGAAGGCCTGACGCAGCCCGTCACCGCTCCGCGGACCGGCCCGAGGGTGCGCCGGACCGCGGAGCGGTGCCGTGCCGTACCGTCCCCACACCCTCACCCCCGATCAGGAGCACCGCCGATGACCGCGCCCACCCCGCACCCGAGCACCGAGGGCCGTACCCCCTACCCGGTGGGCCTGCTGCTGGCCGGCCGCCGCGTCGTCGTGGTGGGCGGCGGCCAGGTCGCCCAGCGCCGGCTGCCGGCCCTGATCGCCTCCGGTGCCGACCTGCACCTCATATCGCCGGTCACCACCCCGGCCGTCCAGGCGATGGCCGACGCCGGCGAGCTCACCTGGCACGCCCGCCCGTACCGGGACGGCGACCTGGCCGACACCTGGTACGCCCTGGTCGCCACCGACGACCCCGCCGTCAACGCGGCGGTCAGCGCCGAGGCCGAGCGCGAGCGGGTGTTCTGCTCCCGCAGCGACGACGCCGCCGCGGCCACCGCCTGGACCCCGGCCAGCGGCCGCGACGCGGGCGCCACCGTCGCCGTCCTCACCGGCGACCCGCGCCACTCCGCCGCCCTGCGCGACGCCATCGTGGACGGCCTGCGGGACGGCTCGCTGGCCGCCCGCCAGTACCGCTCCCACGGTGCCGGCGTGGCCCTGGTCGGCGGCGGCCCCGGCGACCCGGACCTGATCACCGTGCGCGGCCGCCGGCTGCTCGCCGACGCCGACGTCGTCGTCACCGACCGCCTCGCCCCGCGCGAGCTGCTCGCCGAACTGCCCGAGCACGTCGAGGTGATCGACGCCTCCAAGATCCCCTACGGCCGGTTCATGGCCCAGGAGGCGATCAACCGCACCCTGGTCGAGCACGCCAAGGCCGGCAAGTTCGTGGTCCGGCTCAAGGGCGGCGACCCGTACGTCTTCGGCCGCGGCGGCGAGGAGCTGCTGGCCTGCGCGGAGGCCGGGCTGCCGGTCACCGTGGTGCCCGGCATCTCCAGCTCGATCAGCGTCCCCGCCGCGGCCGGCGTCCCGGTCACCCACCGCGGCATGACCCACGAGTTCACCGTGATCTCCGGCCACGTCGGCCCGGACGACGCGCGCTCGCTCACCAACTGGGAGGCCGCCGCGAGGATGAGCGGCACCCTGGTGCTGCTGATGGCCGTGGACAAGATCGGCGCGATCGCCGCCCGGCTCGTCGAGTACGGCCGGCCGGCGGACACCCCGGTCGCGATCGTCCAGGAGGGCACCACCGCCGCCCAGCGCCGGGTGGACGCCACCCTCGGCACCGTCGCCGCGGTGGTCGAGGCCGAGGGCGTCAAGCCCCCGGCGGTCATCGTCGTCGGCGACGTCGTCAACGTGCTGGCCGCGGCCTTCCAGCGCTGAGCCCGTCCCGCCGGAGTGGGAAGTCGGCCGGTCCGACTTCCGACTCCGCGGTCGTTCCGGGGCTACTCCAGCGGCTGCTCCGTCCAGATGACCTTCCCGGTCGCCGTGTAGCGCGTCCCCCAGCGGTCCGCGAACTGCGCGACCAGGAACAGCCCGCGCCCGCCCTCGTCCTCGGTCGCCGCGTACCGCAGGTGCGGCGAGGTGCTGCTGCCGTCCGACACCTCGCAGATCAGCGAACGGTCCCGCAGCAGCCGCACCCGGATCGGCCCGGAGCCGTACCGGATCGCGTTGGTCACCAGCTCGCTCAGGATCAGCTCGGTGACGAACGCGGCCTCCTCCAGCCCCCACGCCGTCAGCCGCTCGGCCACCGCGGCCCGGACCTCGCCCACCGCCGCCGGGTCGGAGGGCACCTCCCACTGCGCCACCTGGTCCGGGGCCAGCACCCTGGTCCGGGCCACCAGCAGGGCGATGTCGTCCTGCGGGTGCGCCGGAAGCATCGCCCCGAGCACGTCCGCGCAGGTCTGGTCGGGCGTGCGCGGCGGCCCGGTCAGCGCCGCCCGCAGCAGCTCCAGCCCCTCGTCGATGTCCCGCTCCCGGTCCTCCACCAGCCCGTCCGTGTACAGCACCAGCCGACTGCCCTCGGCGAGCTCCAGTTCGGTGGTCTCGAACGGCAGCACCGCCAGCCCCAGCGGCGGCCCGGTCGGCAGCTCCGGGAACACCACCCGGCCCTGCGGGTCCACCACGGCCGGCGGCGGGTGCCCGGCACTGGCCAGCGTGCAGCGCCGCGACACCGGGTCGTAGATCGCGTACAGGCAGGTCGCCCCGGCCGGACCCGCCCGTTCGCCGCCCGCCGCCTCCTCCTGGTCGATCCGGTTCACCAGCTCGTCCAGGTGACCCAGCAACTCGTCCGGCGGCAGGTCCAGGGTCGAGAAGTTGTGGATCGCCGTGCGCAGCCGGCCCATCGTCGCCGCCGCGTGCAGCCCGTGTCCCACCACGTCGCCGACCACCAGCGCCACCCGCGCCCCCGGCAGCGGGATCACGTCGAACCAGTCCCCGCCCACCCCGGCCTGGGCCGGCAGGTAGCGGTGAGCCACCTCCAGCGCCGTCTGCTCCGGCAGGGTGCGCGGCAGCAGGCTGTGCTGGAGCGTCACCGCCATGGTGTGCTCCCGGGTGTACCGGCGGGCGTTGTCGATGCACACCGCCGCGTGCGACACCAGCTCCTCCGCCAGCGCCAGGTCCTCCGTCTCGAACGGCTCCGCCCGCTGCGCCCGCCAGAACCGGGCCACCCCCAGCAGCACCCCGCGCGCCCGCAGCGGCACCCGCACCAGCGAGTGCACCCCGTACGCCAGCATCTGCGCCGACCGCTCCGGGTCCTGCTCCCGCCACGCGCCGGCCTCCGTCAGGTGCGGCTCGATGCCCGGCTCACCGCTGTGCAGCGCCCCGGCCAGCGGGGTCTCGGGCACCACGTCCAGCACCGTGCCGACCGGGTAGAACGGCGCGTCGTCGCGTACGCCCGTCACCGCGGCACGGCGCATCCGCCCCAGCGACGGGCCCGGCGGCGGCTCCTCGCCGATCAGCACCTGGTCCGCCAGGTCCACCGTGACGAAGTCCGCGAACCGCGGCACCGTGACCTGCGCCAGCTCCTCCGCCGTCCGCGTCACGTCCAGCGTGCTGCCCACCGTCACCCCGGCGTCGTACAGCAGCCGCAGCCGCCGCTGCGCCAGCTCGGCCCGGCCGGACAGCGCCGCCAGCTCGGTGGAGTCGCGCAGCGTGGCCACGCAGCCGGGCAGGCCGCCCGGCTGGTCGATCAGCCGGACGTTCACCGCCAGCAGCCGCTCCCCGGACAGCACCACCTCGTCGGTCACCTGGCGCTCGGCGGTCAGCAGCTCCAGCGGCGCCTGCTCCAGGCCCAGCTCGCCCACCGGGCGGCCCTCGGCGTCCGGCGGCAGGTCCAGCAGCCGGCGCGCCTCGTCGTTGCAGAGCAGCAGCCGCCCGTCCCCGCCGATGATCATCACGCCCTCGCGCACCGCGTGCAGCACCGCCGCGTGGTGCTCGTACATCCTGGTCATCTCGACCGGGCCCAGCCCGTGCGTCTGGCGCCGCAGCCGCCGGCTGATCAGCGCCGTCCCGAGCGTGGCCAGCCCCACCGCGGCCGCCGCCGCCCCCAGCACCACCGGCAGCTGCCGCTCGCTGGCGCTGCTGACGTTCTTCAGCGTGACGCCCGCCGAGACCGCCCCGACCACCGAGCCGCCCGGCGCGAACACCGGGACCACCGCCTGCACCAGCGGGCCGAGCGTGCCCGTGACCTGCTGCGTCACCACGTGCCCCTGCAGCGCGGGCTCGTAGACGCCGACGAACTTCTGGCCGATCCGGGCCGGGTTCGGGTGGGTGTAGCGGATGCCCTGCTCGTTCAGCACGACGATGAAGTCCACCCCCGAGGCGACCCGCGCGGCTTCCGCGCTCGGCTGCAGGACGGCCGTCGGGTCGGGGGAGCGCAGCGCCTCGACGATGCCCGGGGAGTTGGCGTACGTCTGCGCCACCGCCACCGAACGGTTGCGCGCCTCGTGCTCGGCGTCGTTGCGCGACTGCACCACCAGCGCCACCGCGGCCGCCACCACGAGCAGCAGCACCACCAGCACCTGGAGGGCGAACACCTGCCCCGCCACCGACCGGTGCCACACCGGCCACCGCCGCTTCGCACGCGGCAGCTGTGGCCGACCGTGTGGGCGCCCACCGGGGGAGCCGGCGGAGCCAGTGGCGCCAGAGGCCGACGGAGCCCAGGATCGGCCCGGATTTCGGGCCATACGGTCATATTTGCACTACGGCCAGCCGAGGACCACCCCGCTCCGTCCGCCGTTTGGCCTTCCCCGCCCGGGCTTGGCAAGATCGCAGGGTGTCCGAACCCCGCACCATCACCGACCCGGCCGACCCCCGCCTCGCCGACTACACCGGCCTCACCGACGTCGAACTGCGCCGCCGCCGCGAACCCGCCGAGGGCCTCTTCATCGCGGAGGGGGAGAAGGTCATCCGCCGCGCCCTCGCCGCCGGCTACCGGATGCGGTCGATGCTGCTCACCCCCAAGTGGCTGGAGGTGATGGGCGACGTCATCGCCGAGGCCGACGCCCCCGTCCACGTGGTCGAGCCCGCGCTCGCCGAAGCCGTCACCGGCTACCACGTGCACCGCGGCGCCCTCGCCTCGATGGAGCGCAAGCCCCTCCCCGACGCCGCCGAGGTACTCGCCGGGGCCCGCCGGGTCGCCGTCCTGGAGGCTCTCGTCGACCACACCAACCTCGGCGCCATCTTCCGCAGCGCCGCCGCCCTCGGCATGGACGCCGTCCTGCTCTCGCCCGACTGCGCCGACCCGCTCTACCGGCGCGCCGTCAAGGTCTCCATGGGCGCCGTCTTCGCGGTCCCGTACGCCCGCCTGGACCCCTGGCCCGCCGCCCTCGACACCGTCCGCGAGGCCGGCTTCACCCTCCTCGCCCTCACCCCCGCCGACACGGCCGTCGACCTCCACACCCTCACCCCGCACAGCCTCCCCAAGGCCGCCCTCATGCTCGGCGCCGAGGGCGACGGCCTCACCCCCCGCGCCATCGCGGCCGCCCACCACCCCGTCCGCATCCCCATGGCGCACGGCATCGACTCCCTCAACGTGGGCGCCGCCGCAGCCGTGGCCTTCTACGCCGTCACCACCCCCACCCCGTAACCCCCCGCCCACGAGAAGCCGCCCCGCCCGACTTCTCGCTGCGGGGGCTCCCCGCCGGCTTGCCGCCCCCAGCCCCCTCCCACGAGAAGTCGGCCCCTGCGACTTCTCGCGCCCTGCCCTCGCCCCTCACCACGCGAACTCGGACGAAATCGGACGAACCGACACCGGTATGCGCGGGGCTCCCCATCGGGCCGCCGACCCACGGCTCCCTCTCGCGAGAAGTCGGCCAGCGCGACTCCTCGTGTCCCGCCGCCGCCCCTGATCGCATCGCCGCTGTTCCGGCAGCACGAGAAGTCGGCCGATTCGACTTCTCGTGCGCCAGGCTTCGCCGAGGCCGCCCACCCAGGGGCGCGGCCGCAGTAGGCCCCGCGCGCCAAAAGTCGGCCCGCCCGACTTCTGGGGTGCTGCTGGGTCTGTCTCCTCGCCGGTGGCGGTGGCTTGACTGCCGCACTGAAAGTCGGCCGGGCCGACTTCTCGCACGCGCCCGGGTGCCGGGCCGCAGTGGGTTTCGGGGTCGCCGCGCGCCAGAAGTCGGCCCGCCTGACTTCTGGCGTGTCGCTGGGCCTGTCTCCGCGCCGGTGGCGGTGGCTTCACTGCCGCACCGAAAGTCGGCCTGCCCGACTTCTCGCGCGCGCCCCGGGGCTTCAGCCGGTGGGGGAGGTGGGTGGGGCGGGGGCGGCGGCGGGGGGCGGTGTGGTGGCGCCGGGCCAGGACTCGTCGAGGGTGCCGTCGGGGCGGACGGTGTAGCGGGTGGAGGTGACGGCGCCGGTGACGGCCGCGCGTTCCTCGCGGACGACCGTGCCGCCGTCCAGCCGCCAGGTGGCCGCCGCCTGCGGGTCCGCCACCGAGGTGCGGGAGGTGGCGGCGGCCGGGGTGTCCCCGGCGAAGGTGTAGAGCTGGACGAGGTCGACCGGGGTCGCACCCTCCGCCCGCCGCAGGACGACCACCGCGGCCGGCAGGCCCTTGTACCGGGCCGGCAGCACCGCGCTCAGCGTGACCTGGGGCCCGGCCCCGACCGAGTGCCCGTTCTGCAGGGCGATGGCCGGCCCGCCGGCCCCGTCGGGGTAGCTGCGGTTGGACCAGTCCACCGTCGGCACGGGCGCCTGCGGGGGCGTCAGCCCGCTGTCCGCGGCGCTGCGCGCCACGGCCGGGAGCGGCGTGGTGGAGGCCTGCGGCGCGACGTCCGCGGAGGTCCCCGGTACGGCCTGTTCGCCGCCGGAGCCGGTGTTCGCCACCACGCCGGTCGGCGGCCGCACGCTCTGCTTGTCCCGGTTCTCGCAGCCCTGTGCCGCCGCGATGGCCAGCGCCACCCCGATGGTCACCGTGACGAAGACCACCAGCCGCTGCCGGAGCAGCCGCTGGCGGGCGGTGCCGGGCCGTGCGCCGGGGGCGGGGGTGTGCTGGCGCTCCCGGGGACGCGCCCGGTCGCGGGGGCCGGGGCCGGGGCCGGGGATGGTGCCGGGCCGGGCCGGGGGCGGGGTCTGCGTGCGGTCCGGGCGCTCCCGCAGCGGGCGGGTCACCGGCGTGGCCTCGGGCCGCGGGGCGGGCGCGGCCGGTCCCTGCGGTCGTCGTCCGGCGGCTCCGGCCGCCTGCGCGCCGGGGCGTCCCGCCGCCGCCCGGGCCCGTGCCGCGGCGGGCGGCTCGGGCGAGCGCCCGGGGGCCGGCACGCTCTGGCGGCCGTTCTCCGGCTGGGCCGGGGCGGGTGCCGGAGCGGGTGCGGGGGCGGCCCGGCCGGGCCGCCCGCCGCGGGCGCCGCCGGGGTTCCCGGCTGCCGCGCCGCGCGCCGCCAGCTCGCTGAGCCGCTCGTGCAGCGCGGCGGCCCCGGGGCGTTCGGCGGGTTCCTTGGCCAGGCAGGCCCGGATCAGCGGCGCGAGTTGCGGTGGCACGGCCGAGAGGTCGGGTTCCTCGTGGACGACCCGGTACAGCATCACTTCGGAGGACGCCCCCGAGCCGAAGGGGGTGTCCCCCGTGAGGGCGTACGCGAGGGTGGCCCCGAAGGCGAAGACGTCGGTGGCGGGCGTGACGGCGGCCCCGCGCACCTGCTCGGGCGCGAGGAAGCCGGGGGAGCCGACCGCGGTGCCGACGTGGGTGAGCGTGCTGGCGCCGCGCGACCAGGCGATGCCGAAGTCGATGATCCGCGGGCCCCGGGGCGAGAGCAGGATGTTGGAGGGCTTGAGGTCCCGGTGGACCACGCCCGCCTCGTGCACCTTGACCAGTCCGTCGGCCAGTGCGGCCCCGATCCGGGCCGCCTCCGGCCAGTTCAGCGGTCCTTCGTCGCCGACCCGCTTGTAGAGCGAGGGCCCCGGCACGTACGCGGTGGCCAGCCAGGGCCGTTCGGTCTCGATGTCGGAGCCGACCACGCGCGCGGTGCAGCCGCCCCGGATCCGGGAGGCGGCGGCGATCTCGCGGGCGAAGCGGGTGCGGAACTCCTGGTCCTCGGCGAGTTCGGCGCGGATCAGCTTGAGGGCGACGCGCTGTCCGCGGCGGTCGGACCCGAGGTAGACCACGCCCATGCCGCCGGCGCCCAGTCGCCGGTGCAGGCGGTACGGCCCGACGATGCGGGGGTCCTCACGCCTCAGCCGCATCATCGCCATGTTCCGTTCCCCGTCAGCCTGTGGGTGAGGCCCCGTCGGTTGGGCCATCGTCAGTTCCTGTCTGGCACAGCTTACGGACTGCCCGCTGCGGTGTGCTGATACGCAACACCTGAAGCCGGCGTGCGATTGTCCGATCTTGCACTGACCTGCAGGTCACAAGGACGCCGAAGGGCTTCTCGGGGTTCCCCCTCAGGGTTCCCTCGGGGGTCGGATGAGCCTTCCGTCCCCCTGCGGTAGTAGGTCCCGAGTCGGATCGTCATCCTCCCGGACGTCCGAGGAACAGTACGACGGCATGACGCCCGGAGGACCCCCGGCCAATAGCGTTGTGTTCAGCGGTGGACGGGGAGCTCGTCCCCCGAGGTAAGCCGTCCACCGCGCCAACTCGACCGGATCAGGAGCAAGGACATGCCACCGCAGCTCACGGGAACCCCCCGCCGCCGTCGGCAGGCCTCCGTCCAGTCCGGGTCCGCGGAGCAGCCCACGCGGCACCCCGCCGTGGCGCTGGCCATGGCCCTGCCGTGCGCCGTGCTCCTGGTGCTGCTCTTCGGCGGGTGGGAGCAGATGGCGAACCAGGCCCAGGCCGTCGCCGATCTGATCACCCGCTGAGCGGGGGAGGAAGGACACCGGCCCCGAGGCCGGTCGAAGACGGGCACCGATCCCCTGGGGACGGGGAACGGTGCCGCCGGGGAGGCCGCGGCCGCGATGACACGCGGACGGGCGAGAGCGGTGCGCAGAGCGCCCCGGCAGGCGGAGATGCCGCGTGCGGACGTCGGTGAGGGCGTCCGTGCGCGGCTCTTCCCGTTTCCCGGCCGGACACCCGGGTTCCCGGGCCGGCGGAACCATCAGGAAGGGACGACAAACGGCCGGGGCCGCGACCCTCACGGATCGCGGCCCCGGCCGTTACTGTGCGCGATACTGGGATTGAACCAGTGACCCCTACCGTGTCAAGGTAGTGCTCTCCCGCTGAGCTAATCGCGCCTGATGTGGCGGTCCTGCAGCGGACCCCGGAGGATCCGACGTGCGCGATACTGGGATTGAACCAGTGACCCCTACCGTGTCAAGGTAGTGCTCTCCCGCTGAGCTAATCGCGCCTGGTGCGGCGGTGTTGCAGCAGGCCCCGGAAGGCCCGTTACTGTGCGCGATACTGGGATTGAACCAGTGACCCCTACCGTGTCAAGGTAGTGCTCTCCCGCTGAGCTAATCGCGCCTGATGTGGCGGTCC
>NZ_JBHXLL010000048.1:34166-67514 GCF_042721415.1 Kitasatospora sp. NPDC058444
GTCCTGCAGCGGACCCCGGAGGATCCGACGTGCGCGATACTGGGATTGAACCAGTGACCCCTACCGTGTCAAGGTAGTGCTCTCCCGCTGAGCTAATCGCGCGGGGAGGCCCCCGGTGGAACCGGGGAACCTCTTGGAGGTGGAGACGGGATTTGAACCCGTGTACACGGCTTTGCAGGCCGTTGCCTCGCCTCTCGGCCACTCCACCAGGCAACGCATGAAGAACGATCTTACACTGTTCTCCATCGAGCGGACGACGAGATTCGAACTCGCGACCCTCACCTTGGCAAGGTGATGCTCTACCAACTGAGCCACGTCCGCCTGTCTCCCGGGGGGCTTCACCGCTTTTCTTCGGCTGCGCTCCCTGGCGACGTGTTGAACTCTAGCGGATTCCCGGGCCAGCTAAAAATCCGTTCCCGCAGCATGCCGAGGGGATGGCCGGTGAGTGCCGTCCCGTCAGCCCTCCCGGCCGGTCACCGGCCACCACCCGCGGCCACCTGTGGCGCTCCCGGACGATCATCCGCAGGTCACCCGGCGCACACCCGCATGACGCACGCAGCTGCTCGTACGCGGAGGCGCGAGCCGGACCGGCCCACGCCCCCCGACCTACACTTCAGGCACCGCCGCCCAGCACCACCGCGCAGGAGAACCGTGTCCGGCCACCCCGACCCCCGCACCCCACTCGCCCGCTTCGGTGGCCGCCTGGCCACCGGACTGCGCGACGTCACCTCGGACCCGGCCGCCCTCGACTCCGCCGGCTACTGGGCCGTCGCCTACGACTTCGAGGGCCGCCTGACCTGCGCCCGCTTCGACGACGTCCGACCCGCCCCCGCCCCGCCCTCCGGCGCGGGCTGGCGCGGACCGGACGCCGGCAGCTGGCACAGCTCCCTCGACCGCGCCGCCTACACCGCGGGCGTCCGCCGCATCCGCGAGCACATAGCCGCCGGCGAGGTCTACCAGGCCAACCTCTGCCGGGTGCTCTCCGCGCCACTGCCCGACCCGGACCACAGCGACGTCGACGCCCTCACCGGCCTCCTCGCCCACGGCAACCCCGCCCCCTACGCCGGCACCATCCGCCTGCCCGGGCACGGCGTCGAGATCGCCACCGCCTCACCCGAGCTCTACCTGCGCCGCACCGGCCGCACCGTCTCCTCCGGCCCGATCAAGGGCACCGGCCGCACCGAGCACGACCTCCTCGACAAGGACCACGCCGAGAACGTGATGATCGTCGACCTGGTCCGCAACGACCTCGGCCGGGTCTGCGCGACCGGCAGCGTCACCGTCCCCGACCTCTGCGCCGTCGAGAAGCACCCCGGCCTGGTCCACCTGGTCTCCACCGTCGAGGGCATCCTGCGCGACGGCGCCGGCTGGCCCGAGCTCCTCGCCGCCACCTTCCCGCCCGGCTCCGTCACCGGTGCCCCCAAGTCCAGCGCCCTGCGGATCATCGAAGCCCTGGAGACCGCCCCGCGCGGCCCGTACTGCGGAGCCGTCGGCTGGGTCGACGCCGACCGCGGCGAGGCCGAACTCGCCGTCGGCATCCGCAGCTTCTGGATCGACCGGACGGACCCGGCCGCACCCCTCCTGCGCTTCGGCACCGGCGCGGGCATCACCTGGGGCTCCGACCCCGAGCGGGAATGGGCCGAAACCGAGCTGAAGGCCGCCCGCCTCGTCGCGATAGCGTCGGGCAGCGAACCCGACGGCGAACCCGACGGCGATTCCGGCAGCCGATCCGACCCGACCGGGGCCTGAGCCCCCACCGCCTAGGAGCAGCACCCGATGCACAACCGCACCACGAGCTGGGTCAACGGCGCCCTCGTCGACTCCGCCGACGCGGCCGTCTCGGTCCTCGACCACGGCCTCACCACCGGCGACGGCGTCTTCGAGACCATGAAGACGGTCGACGGCCGGGCCTTCGCGGTCACCCGCCACCTCGACCGGCTGACCCGCTCCGCCCGCGGCCTCGGCCTGGCCGACCCCGACCACGACCTGGTCCGCGAGGCCTGCGCCCGGGTCCTCGCCGCCAACCCCGCACCGCTCGGCCGGCTGCGCGTCACCTACACCGGCGGCAACGGCCCGCTCGGCTCCGAACGCGGCACCGGCGGCCCCACCCTGGTCGTCGCCCTCAGTGCGATCGTCCGCCGTCCCGACGAGACCGCCGTCGCCGTCGTCCCCTGGCGCCGCAACGAGCACAGCGCCGTCGCCGGCCTCAAGACCACCTCGTACGCCGAGAACGTCGTCGCCCTGGCCGCCGCCCACCGGGCCGGCGCCTCCGAGGCCCTGTTCGCCAACACCGCCGGACGGCTCTGCGAGGGCACCGGGTCCAACGTCTTCGTCGTCCTCGACGGCCGCCTGCTCACCCCCGCCCTCGCCTCCGGCTGCCTGGCCGGCATCACCCGGCAGCTGGTCCTCGACTGGTGCGGCGCCGAGGAGGCCGACCTCCCGCTCGGCGCCCTCCAGGACGCCGAGGAGATCTTCCTGACCTCCACCACCCGCGACGTCCAGGCCGTCACCCGCGTCGACGACCGCGAACTGCCCGGCATCGGCCCCGTCACCGCCAAGGCCATGGCCGTGTTCGCCGAACGCAGCGGCGACGACCTCGACCCGTGATCCCCGCACGGAGAGCGCGCCGACCGGGTGGATAACCCTCCCCACAGCGGGAAGGGACCAGCACATGACCACCACGCTGCGCCCCGAGGGCCCGGAGACACCCACCGCGGCCGGCGGCCGCACCAGACGCTGGCTGATCCTCTCGAACGGCCGCCAGGTCGGCGCGCTGCGCACCACCGCGGACCCAGAGGGCGCTCAACTCTTCGGAAACATATCCGAGTTGGAAATCACGGAGGGCCGCGGCCGGGGCCGCGGCACCTTCGGCGCGCTGGCCGCCGAGGAGGTGCTGCGCACCTGGGGCTGCACCCGGGTCGACGTCACCGTCCCGGAGTCGGCCGTGACGGCCCGGGGGCTCGCCGCCGCCCTCGGCTACACCGAGCAGGCCCTGGCCATGGCCAAGCGACTGGCCGCCGCCCCCGACCTGCCCGCCGGCCTGAGCGTGCGCCCCTTCGACGATCCGGCCGAGGTCCGGGCCTGGTACGAGCGGTCCGCGGAGGAGTACGTCCGCGTGATGGTGCGGTCCGGCCTCACCGAGGAACAGGCCCGCGCCCGCACGGGCGCCGGGCCGAACGTGCTCCCGCCGGACGGGCAGATCCCGGGCGTGGTCCTGTGCCGCCTCCACGGCGCCGACGGCGGGCAGGAGCCGTACGGCCTGCTCTGGCTGCAGCTGCGCCTGCGCGACCTGCCGGACGGCGAACCGCTCGCCTGGGTGATGAAGGTCGAGGTGTCCCCGGCCCACCAGGGCCAGGGACACGGACGCACACTGATGCTGCTCGCCGAACGCGAGTGCCTGGACGCCGGGGTCCGGAACCTCGGCCTCAACGTGTTCTCCGGCAACGAGGTCGCCGTCCGGCTCTACGCCTCGCTCGGCTACCGGGTCACCGAGCGCTACTACGGCAAGGCGCTGTGACCCGACGTGCCGTCAGGAAGCCTTCGCCGCCTCGATGACGGCCACGATCCGCTCGCGCAGCCCGTCCTGGCTCCGGCCGCCGTCGAGGCGCTGCCCGCCGATCACGTACGTCGGCGTTCCGGTGACCCCGATCGCCTTGCCCTCGGCCTGGTCGGCGTCGACGGTCAGCATGTGCCGGCCGTCGATCAGCGCGGTGTCCACCTCGTCGACGTCCGCCCCGACCTCCCGGGCCACGTCCAGCAGCACCTGCTGCCCGCGCGCGTCCAGCTCCGCGGTACGGGCCAGCAGCGCCTCCACGAACGGCCAGCCCAGCCCCTGGGCGAACGCCTCCTCGGCCGCCTCCGCGGCGGCGTAGGCGTGCTTGTGCTTCTCCAGCGGGAAGTGCCGCACCTCCACGGGCAGCGCCTCGCCGTACTGCGCGCGCAGCGCCCGTACGTCGTCCAGAGCGGTGTGGCAGTCCGGGCACTGGAGGTCGCACCAGAACTCGAGGCGGGGGAGGGAACCATCGATCATTCCCCCAGTGTTCCACTAGTGGGCGCCCGCTCCGGCCGGAGGTGCCCCCGAGGGCGGACCGAGAGGAAGGCACCGATGACCAGGACGACCGGACACGAAGGAGCGGCTCCGTGCTGAGCGCGGCGATCAGCTTCATCCTCACCGCGGGCGGGGTGGCCTTCGCCGGGCTGCGGGCCTACCGGCGGCGCTTCCTGTCGGCGACCCGCTGGTTCGCGGTGGCCCTGCTGCCCGCCGGGCTCTACCTGACCGGCCTGTTCCCTTTGGCGAGCACGATCGGCCGGGAGTTCGCCGACTGGGCGACCAAGCTGGTGTTCGACCCCCGGGTGTGGACCGGCATCGCGCTGCTCGGCGTCTCCGCGGTCCTGCTGGTCACCACCCGCTGGGTGGGCCGCCGGGGCGGGGCGGCGGTGGAGGGCGCCCCGGAACGCCGGGCCGCGGCCGGTCCGGCGCCCGAGCGTCCGTCGGTGGCGCCGACGCCCAAGGCCCCGAGGAAGCCGGCCGCGGGCAAGCCGGAGGACGGCCTCGGCGACTTCGCCGACATCGAGGAGATCCTCCGCAAGCGCGGGATCTGAACGGGAGCACCGGCGGCGCGGCCGGGACGGGCGGGTCAGGCCGAGGGGACGGCCTCCGCCGACCGCTGCCGCGCCCGGTAGGCGGCGACGTGCAGCCGGTTGCCGCAGGTGCGGCTGTCGCAGTAGCGCCGCGAGCGGTTCCGGGAGAGGTCCACGAAGACCCGCGCGCAGTCCGGCGCCTCGCAGCGCCGCAGCCGCTCCCGCTCGCCCGCCATCAGGATGAACGCCAGCGCCATGCCCAGCTCGGCCGCCAGGTGGTCGCCGAGGGCGGCGTGCGGCGCGAAGTAGTGGATGTGCCAGTCGTGGTCGTCGTGGTCGGTCAGCCGGGGCGTCGTCCCGGCGGCCGCGACGATGGAGTTGACCAGCTCCGCGGCCTGCACGGTGGACTCCGTCGCGAACACCTCGCGCAGCCGGGTGCGCAGCTCGTGCACCCGCCGCAGGTCGCCCTCGGTCAGCGAGTCGATCTCGCTGATCTCCTGGCGGACCACGAAGGCGTCCAGCGCGGCGACGTCCGGCAGCCGCTCGTCGCCGCACACCTCGGGTGCGGTGTTGAGCAGCTCCACGAGGATGCTCAGCGCGCACTCGGTGTCATGGGTGATCAGCACGTTGGGGCTCCTCGCGCAGGGGGACTTTGATACCCCGCGTCCACGGTTACCCCAGACCATACCGGGCCCGGTGCCGGTAGGGCGGCGCCTTCTTTCGAAGATGCGTGCGCAGTCCGGCAAGGCGTACGAAACCGGGCGTCGCCGGGGCCGCGGCCGGCCCCGAACCGGCCCGCGGGGGAGCCGGAAGACGTCGGCGCCCGGCACCGAGGCCGGCCACCCGTGAGGATGACCGGCCTCGGTGCCGGGCGCCTGCGGTGCGGTGGCCCGCTCCGGTGGGAGCGGAGCCGCTCACCGGCCCCGAGACCGCGTCGTGCGCGGCTGAGTCCGTTGCTGCCGTGCCCCCGAGTAGGACGGCTGCGATGAGGCAGGGGGTGGGGCCCCGCCGACAGCGGGGCGTGACCGCCTCCGGACGGGGTTCAGCTTTCGGCGAGGATGTGGGACAGCTCCCGGTCGAGGTCGAAGTGGCGGTGTTCGGTGCCGGGGGGCACCGCGGCGTCCGTCCGCTTGAGGAACGACTCAAGCGCCCGGGCCGGGGCCTCCAGCAGGGCTTCTCCTTCCGGAGAGCTCAGCGCGATGCAGACCACCCCTTGCCCGTGGCTGCGCGACGGCCATACCCGGACGTCGCCGGTACCGGTGGGTCGGTGCAGCCCCTCCGCGAGGAGATCTCGGGCGAACACCCACTCCACGGTCTCGTCGGCGCCCGTGTGGAACGTGGCGTGCACGGCATAGGGGTCGGCGGTGTCGTAGCGCAGGCCCGCGGGGACGGGCAGTGAGGACTCGCTGGACACGATGAGGCGCAGGTGCAGCTCGCAGCTGACCGTGGTGTTCATAAGCGCCATGGCCTTTCGCTCAGTGTGCGCTCGGGGAATCGCACGTCGGCGAACGGACCATCCCACCCCCACGACCGATGTAAACCCCTCTGTCCCGATTCGGGCGCGAGTCGTACCCCTTACGGCGCATTGCGGAATCGCCCCGCAGCGGCCGGGCCGGGCATTCCCCGGCACTTCTTGGTTAGTTTCCTGGCATGACTGTGCGAAACGACAAGGCGGGCGGGAACGCGGGAACGGGTGAAGCGGCCGTGGCGGTTGACGAGGTCGCCGACGGTGGGCGGGCGGTCGGATCGCGGGCCCCGGCCTTCGTCCGCCGCTCGCCGACGCTGCACAAGGTGTGGCAGGTGGCGATCTTCCTGGCCGGCCTCGCGGTGGTGGTGCTCGGAGTGGTCATGCTGCCGCTGCCCGGCCCCGGCTGGCTGGTGATCTTCCTGGGCATGGGGATCTGGGCGACCGAGTTCGTCTGGGCCCAGCTGGCCCTGCGCTGGACCCGCCGCAAGGTCGCCGAGGCCGCCCAGCGGGCCATGGACCCGCGGGTGC
Source organism: Kitasatospora sp. NPDC058444 (assembly GCF_042721415.1). NCBI lineage: Bacteria > Bacillati > Actinomycetota > Actinomycetes > Kitasatosporales > Streptomycetaceae > Kitasatospora > Kitasatospora sp. NPDC058444. The sequence goes on from NZ_JBHXLL010000048.1 coordinate 40,744, forward strand.
GCCGCCGCAACCTGACCCTCACCGCGATCGGGCTGGCCGCCCTCGTCGGGGTGGGCGGCTGGTACTTCGCCCGCTACGGCCTGACCGTCCCCTGGCAGCTGGACGGGAGCTGACCTGCCCGGGTGCGGGGCCGCGAGCGGGGAGCGTGTTCGGAGCACCCCCCGGGATGCGGTAATGTTTTCCCTGCACCCGGGCGATTAGCTCAGCGGGAGAGCACTTCGTTCACACCGAAGGGGTCACTGGTTCGATCCCAGTATCGCCCACCGGAATGCATAGTGATACGTGAGGCCCAGCCGATTATCGGCTGGGCCTCACGTGTATTTCCGGAATCCGCCTGAAGGGCCGTCGGTAATCGGCTGAGGCACAGTCATCTTCCCTGTGGAGCGCGAGTTCTGCGGAGACGTCGACGGTCCCCGGAACGGACGAGTTGTACGACCGGCCCCGAATGGTGCTACAGTTCTTCTCGTTGCCCGGGCGATTAGCTCAGCGGGAGAGCACTTCGTTCACACCGAAGGGGTCACTGGTTCGATCCCAGTATCGCCCACCGGACAGCACGCAGGCCCTGACCAGGAAACCGGTCAGGGCCTGCGGCGCGTTTCGGGCCGGGAAGCCGGGAAGCCCGCTACGCCGCCGCCTCGCAGCCGTGGCCCGGCTCCAGCCGGCGCCCGCAGCCGCACCGGGCCGGCCGCAGCGGCCAGGACAGGTCCACCCGCTCCGGCGTCCCCGAGCGGTCGAACCAGTTCTGCAGCCCCCGCGCCTGCGCCGCGTGCCAGATCGCCTGCCGCAGGTGCAGCTCCGCCGCCGACAGCCCGCCCAGCGCCGCCGGGTAGCGGGCGCCGATCCGCCGGGTCAGCGCCAGCGCCGCCGTCGCGTCCGCCGCCGCGTCGTGCGCCCCGGCCAGCGCCACGCCGTAGTGGGCGCACAGGTCGGTCAGCGTCCGGCGGCCCTTGCGGTAGCGGTCCACGTGCTTGTCCAGCACCCGGGGATCCAGCACCACCAGCCCGGACGCCGCCAGCCCGGTGGTCAGCGTCAGTCCGTGATGGCGGCGCAGCTCCCGGTCCAGCAGCGTCAGATCGTAGGGCGCGTTCATCACCACCACCGGCCGCCCGGCCCGCGCCTCGGCCGCCAGTGCCCGGGTGACCTCCTCCACCACCGCGCCGGCCGGGCGGCCGTGGGCGCGCACCTGCTCGTCGGTGATGCCGTGCACCGCGCGGGCGCCGTCCGGGATCGGAACGCCCGGATCGGCGAGCCAGGTCGTGGTCCGCGCCGGCTCGCCCGGCGCGAGCTGGACGACCAGGGCGGCGGAGACGATCCGGTCGTTCTCCACGTCCACGCCGGTCGTCTCGGTGTCGAAGGAGGCGAGCGGGCCGGTGTACCAGTGCTGCTGCATGACTGCCCCTCAGACGAGCGTTGCGCCCGGTTGATACCCGGTTCTGACGCTCCTTCAACCCGTTTGGCCCAAGCCCGACCGGGGATCCTGGCCATGACCGTCCCGTTCGAATCGACTGGCCCGTCCGCGGCGGAACGGGCCCGGAGCCGGGGGAGGCCGGGCGATGGCACTGACCCAGCCGCAGCCCGAGGAGGCGGCCGTACTGCGCGGGAACCTCGCGGTCACCGCCTGCATGGAGACGCTCCAGGTGGGCTACCTGCACGCGGTCGCCGCCGCGGCCGGCTGCTCGCTCTCCCAGCCGTTCCCGGACAACGGCATCGACTGGCACGTCAGCCACGGCTCCCGGGCGCACGAGGTGGACGACGAGGTCACCGTCAAGATCCAGCTCAAGGCCACCCAGCAGGTCGCTCCCGACCCGGCCGGGCCGTTCTTCAGCTTCACCCTGGACAACGACCACCTGCGCAAGCTCGCCCGGCCCCGGGTCGCCGTGCCGCGGATCCTGGTCGTGATGCTGCTGCCGCGCCGGGTCGACCACTGGCTGCGGGCCCGCCCGGACGCCCTGGAGCTGCGGCACTGCTGCTACTGGGTCAACCTGGCCGGCCACCCCGTCACCGGGCAGCGGCGCACCAACGTCCGGGTGCCCACCCGGAAGGTCTTCGACGACCGCGCGCTCTGCGACATCATGGCCCGGGTCGGCTCGGGCGGCAGCCCGTGACGGCCCGGGCCCGGCAGGGAGGAACCGGACCCATGACACCGCCGTACGCACCGGGCGACCCGGACCGGCCCCTGCCCGACCCGGCCGCCGTCGACCCGGCGGTGCTGGCCACCCTGCTCGCCCGGCACGGCTGGATCCGCCGCGGCGGACCGGCCGCCCGGTACGGACGCTGGACCCCGCCCGACGACGAATCCGGCACCAGCCTGCTCGTCCCGGCCGGGAACGGCTTCGACGACGCCGTCGAACTCCTCGCCGACGCCGTCACCGCGCTCTCCCGCTCCCGCACCCCCTCCGCCCGCTCGATCCTGCTCGCCCTCACCGTCCCCGGCGACGAACTGCGCTGGCACCGCGAGACGCCCGGCCCCGCCGGCGCCACCCCCTGGGACGAGGCCGAACGCCTGCGACGGGCGGCCCGCGGGATGCTCGCCGCCGGCGCCAAGGCCGCCCGCACCAGGGCCGGCTACTTCGGCGCCCGGCTGGACGGCCTCGCCGGCGATTTCCTGGACCGCGTCCTGCTGGTCGAACAAGGCGCCGCCCTCACCGCGTACACCCCCGCCCCCGAGGGTCGCGCCGCCGTCACCACCCTGGTCCGCGCCCTGGAGGCACTGCGCGACGCCGTCGACTACCGCCGGGTCAGCGGCGGGCCCGAGGCCTTCGCGAACGCCGTCCGGGCCGGGGTCAGCCGGGAGCTCGTCCGCTCCGTCGAGGACCTGGTGCGCGACGCCACTGCCGCCCGGCTCGGCGTCGCCTGGTCACCCACCGCCGGGACCCCGGGCGGCTTCGGCGACCGCCGGATCGACCTCGACTTCTCACCCGGCGACCTGCCCGCCCTGGCCGAGGCCGCCGACCTGCTGGAACGGATCGAACCCGCCGTCGACGTCACCGTGGTCGGCGTGATCACCCGCCTCAAGCGCGCCGACCCGGCCGGTCCGGGCTCGGCACGGCTGCGGGTCCTGGCCGGCGCCGAGGTCCACGAGCTCAAGCTCCGCCTGCCCGACCCCGACTACCGGCTCGCCGCCGAGGCCCACCTCGCGGGCCTGCCCGTCCGGGTCCGCGGCCGCCTGGACCGGCACGGCGGCTTCCGCCGGCTGACCCGCCCGCACGGCCTGGAGCTCCGGGGCTGGGAGGAAGGGGACCGCGAACGGCTGCTGAAGGCCCTCGGGGCGAAGGCGGAGGAAGGGGGAGAAGGGGCGTAGGTGGACGGCGGGGGCGGCGCTCTCGGTACCATCGTCACGCGCAACGCAGTGTTGCGTCCTCTGAAATCCAGCACGTCAGGAGAGACCGGTGACGGACGTCCGGGTAATCATCAGCCGCGAACCCGATCGGGAAGAGCGCGTGGTGACCACGGGCACCACGGCCGCCGAGCTCTTCGCCGACGACCGCTCGATCATCGCCGCCCGCGTCGGCGGCCAGCTCAAGGACCTCGCCTACGCCGTCCAGGACGGCGACGAGGTCGAGCCCGTCGAGATCAGCAGCAAGGACGGCCTCGACATCCTGCGGCACTCCACCGCGCACGTCATGGCCCAGGCCGTGCAGCAGCTCTACCCCGAGGCCAAGCTCGGCATCGGCCCGCCGGTCAAGGACGGCTTCTACTACGACTTCGACGTCGAGAAGCCCTTCCACCCCGATGACCTCAAGGCCATCGAGAAGAAGATGCAGGAGATCATCAAGCGCGGGCAGAAGTTCTCCCGCCGCGTGGTCACCGACGAGTCCGCCCGCGAGGAGCTGGCCGCCGAGCCGTACAAGCTCGAGCTGATCGGCCTCAAGGGCTCCGCCGCCACCGCCGGCGAGGGCGCCGACGTCGAGGTCGGCGCCGGCGAGCTCACCATCTACGACAACCTGGACGCCAAGAGCGGCGAGCAGTGCTGGGGCGACCTCTGCCGCGGCCCGCACCTGCCCAGCACCCGGCACATCCCGGCGTTCAAGCTGATGCGCAACGCGGCCGCCTACTGGCGCGGCAGCGAGAAGAACCCGATGCTCCAGCGCATCTACGGGACCGCCTGGCCGACCAAGGACGAGCTCAAGGCCCACCTCGACTTCCTCGTCGAGGCCGAGAAGCGCGACCACCGCAAGCTCGGCAACGAGCTCGACCTCTTCTCCATCCCCGAGGAGATCGGCTCCGGCCTCGCCGTCTTCCACCCCAAGGGCGGCATCATCCGCCGGGCCATGGAGGACTACTCGCGCAAGCGGCACGAGGAGGAGGGCTACGAGTTCGTCTACACCCCGCACGCCACCAAGGGGAAGCTCTTCGAGAAGAGCGGCCACCTCGACTGGTACGCGGACGGTATGTACCCGCCCATGCAGCTCGACGAGGGCGTGGACTACTACCTCAAGCCGATGAACTGCCCGATGCACAACCTGATCTTCGACGCGCGCGGCCGCTCGTACCGTGAACTGCCGCTGCGCCTCTTCGAGTTCGGGACGGTGTACCGCTACGAGAAGTCCGGCGTCGTGCACGGCCTGACCCGGGCCCGCGGCTTCACGCAGGACGACGCGCACATCTACTGCACCCGCGAGCAGATGGCGGAGGAGCTCGACTCCACGCTGACCTTCGTGCTCAACCTGCTCCGCGACTACGGTCTGACCGACTTCTACCTGGAGCTGTCGACCAAGGACCCGGTCAAGTACGTCGGGTCGGACGAGACCTGGGAGGAGGCCACCCGCGTCCTGGCGAGCGTGGCCGAGAAGCAGGGCCTGCCGCTGGTCCCGGACCCGGGCGGCGCGGCCTTCTACGGCCCGAAGATCTCGGTGCAGGCGAAGGACGCCATCGGCCGGACGTGGCAGATGTCGACGATTCAGCTCGACTTCAACCTGCCCGAGCGTTTCGACCTCGAGTACACCGCCGCGGACGGCTCGCGCCAGCGTCCGGTCATGATCCACCGGGCGCTGTTCGGCTCGATCGAGCGCTTCTTCGCGGTGCTGCTGGAGCACTACGCCGGCGCCATGCCGCCGTGGCTCGCCCCGGTCACCGTCACCGGCATCCCGATCACCGACGAGCACGTGCCGTACCTGCTGGAGGTCGCGGCCGAGCTCAAGAAGCACGGGATCCGGGTCGAGGTCGACACCTCGGACGACCGCATGCAGAAGAAGATCAGGAACGCGCAGAAGACCAAGGTGCCGTTCATGCTGATCGCGGGCAACGACGACGTCGAGGCCGGTGCCGTCTCCTTCCGCTACCGCAACGGTGAGCAGAAGAACGGCGTCCCGGTCGCGGACGCCGTGCAGGAGATCGTGGACGCGGTGAAGAACCGCATCCAGGTGTGATCCGGTAGCAGGACCGTCACGCGCGGGGCAGGCTCTCGATGAGTCTGCCCCGCGCGGCTTTGCAAGCACCGTCGGGCGAATATGCTGATCAGCATGACGACTGAGCCGGAACTGCAGCGGGGCGTCGGTGAGCCGGACGGCTTCCGCCGCCTGTGGACCCCCCATCGGATGGCCTACATCCAGGGTGAGAACAAGCCCACCGGCCCGGCTCCGGACGACGGTTGTCCGTTCTGCACGATCCCGTCCCTGAGCGACGAGGACGGGCTGGTCATCGCCCGGGGGAGCTCCGTGTTCGCGGTGCTGAACCTGTACCCGTACAACGGTGGCCACCTGATGGTGGTCCCGTACCGGCACGTGGCCGACTACACCGAGCTGGACGAGGCCGAGACGGCCGAGCTGGCGGACTTCACCAAGAAGGCCATGACGGCGCTGCGGGCGGCCTCCGGGGCGCACGGGTTCAACATCGGGATGAACCAGGGCGCCGCGGCCGGGGCCGGGATCGCGGCGCACCTGCACCAGCACGTGGTGCCGCGCTGGGGCGGGGACACCAACTTCATGCCGGTGGTCGGCCACACCAAGGTGCTGCCGCAGCTGCTGGCGGACACCCGGAAGATGCTGGCCGAGGTCTGGCCGCAGGGCTGATCCGAGCGACACGCGGGAGGGCCCCACCGAGGATCTCGGTGGGGCCCTCCCGCGTGCTGTGCCGGAGCCGGGCCCGGGGTCAGCCGGCGTTGAAGGTGTCGACGTCGTACGGGCGGGGGCTCTGCGCCTCGGACTTGATGATCGAGGTGCGGTTCTTGAAGAAGCGGTCGGCGTCCAGGTCGTGCTCCTCCAGGAACTCCAGCGTGGCGGCGTGGACCGCCGCGAGCACCGGGACGGAGGCGTTCTGGGCGTTGTCGACCATGGAGCGGTTCTCCCAGGCGCGGCCGGCCCAGATGTGCCGCAGTCCGAAGGGCTCGGGCAGGCCGAGACCGCCGCCGAGCCAGCCGAGCAGGCCGGGCATCCGGTAGAAGGGGGCGCGGACGGCCTGGCGGACGACCTCGTCGTTGTCGATCAGGGGGAGCTTGACGGTGCGCTCCTCCCAGAACTTCACGGTCTTGGCGACCGACTTCTCCTTGTCCTTGGGCTTGTCGAAGAAGACGCCCTTGACCGGGCCGAGCGCGTAGCCGGAGACGGTGATGTTCAGGACGTTGGCGAGCAGGGTGACGGTGACGGTGAAGGTGAGGACCAGCTTGCCGTCGTGGGTGATGAACTGGGTGGCGAGGTAGTGCCGCGGGCCGCCGGAGAAGGTCTGCTTGTCGGCGACGCTCTGCACGGCGAAGTCGCGCATCCGGTCGCCGTCCATGTCGGCGTTGCCGGGGCGGCTGATCTCGTCGGCGCCCTCGCCGATGTCGAAGACCACCCACTGCTTGATGGCGACGTTGGGCATGCCGCTGTTGGCGACGTGGCTGATGCCGAGGCCCTTGAGGTGGGAGGAGATCCGGCGGACCAGGTCCCAGGGGTGGAAGGCGCGGAAGTCGACGTGGCCCTCGGCGGGGTGGAGGGTGTCGGCGAGGCGCCATTCGCCCCAGCGGCGGCCGGCACCGAGGATGCCCTTGGGGCCGGCGTAGTGGTGGATGTTGGTCTCCTGCTCGGCGTCCAGGCGGCTGAGCTTGTCGCGCAGGTCGGCGGCCTTCTTGTCGAGGTCGTCCCGGGGGACGGCCTTGGCGACGGAGGCGGCCACCACGCTGCCCTCGACCAGGGCCTGCCAGCGGGAGCGCAGGTCCTTGGCGGAGCGCTCGACGATCCTGCGGGCGAGATACCAGCCGACGACCGGGGCGAGCATGGTCACGCGCAGGTAGACGCCGATGAAGCCGGTGGCCGGCGGGCGCACCGCGAGCAGGACGGCGAGGGCGGCGGTCACGGCGAGCACGATGCCGCCGTAGACGGCCGCGTTCTTCGGGTTGTCCCGCTTGAGCCAGGCACGGAGCTGGAAGGCGCCGAGCCAGACCAGGGTGCCGGGGAGGAAGAGCACGCCGGTGGCGATGGAGACGGTGCTGAGCTGCCGGTCGCGGGTGTTGCGCAGTTCCTCGGCGGCCAGGCAGTGCTCGACGACCTGGCGGGTGTCGACTCCGAAGGCCGGGACGAGGGGTTTGCGGCCGCCGCCCAGGGCACGGGAGATCAGCGCCTTGCTGAACGCCTCGCCGAGGTTGGGGCGGAAGAGCGCGAAGCGGCCCTTCTTCTCGGTGGCGTCGGTGACGGCGCCGACGAAGCCCTTGATCTCGCCGTCGCGGTACGCGGTCGAGGAGAGTCCCTGGGTGATGGCGGTCTGCGGGCCGGCGTCGGTCCGGGGTATCTGCGCACCCGGGGTCATGTCGAGTGTGGTCACGGTGGCGTCCCCTCCTCCCCTTGTCAGCGGCAGGTTACCGTGCCGTGGCACCCCCGCGCGGATGATCGTCTGAAGTACCGTCACCGGAGGCCTGAGGGGCATGATGCCCAGCATCGGACGGGTCGATACCCGCCGCGATGAGGATGGGGGCGGTGGGGCAGGATGGACGGTGGGAGCGAGGAAAGGGGAGTGCCGTGAAGGATCCGGTGCTGGTCTACGACGGGGACTGTTCGTTCTGTTCGTCCTGCGTGCGCTGGGCGGAGCGGTACCTGCGGCAGACGCTGGCCTCGGGGGGCTGGGAGGCGGTGCCGTTCCAGTTCGCGGATCTGGCGGGGCTGGACGCGCGGGCGGGCGGCCGTGGCGAGGTGTCGGCCGAGCGGGCGGAGCGCGAGGTGCTCTGGGTGACGCCGAGTGGCCGGGTGTACGGGGGCGCGCAGGCGGTTGCGCGGCTGCTGATGCGCTCCGGCGGGGCGTGGGCATATCTGGGCGCCGTGTTGACGGCGGCGCCGGTGCGGCCGCCGGCGGGGCTGGTGTACCGCTGGGTGGCGCGCAACCGGCACCGGATGCCGGGGGGTACGGCGGCCTGTGCGCTGCCGAACCGGAACCCCGTCCGGTCGTAGCCGCGGCGGCGGGCCGTGCTGCCCGCTCAGTCGGTGTAGCGCTCGGCGAGGGCGGGGGGCATGGGTTCGTGGCGCAGGTAGGCGCGGGAGAACTCGGCGGTGCCGTGGGTGAGCGAGCGCAGGTCGATCGGGTAGCGGACGAGTTCGAGTTCGGGGACCTCGGCGCGCAGCAGGGTGAGGCCGGTGCCGCCGGTCTCGGTGCCGAGGACGCGGCCGCGGCGGGCCGAGAGGTCGCCGAGGACGGCGCCGAGGTAGTCGTCGGGGAGCAGGACGCTGACGGCGGCGACGGGTTCGAGCAGGCGGATGACGGCGTGCCCGGCGGCGTCGCGCAGGGCGAGGGCGGCGGCGTTCTGGAAGGACGCGTCGGAGGAGTCGACGGAGTGCGCCTTGCCGTCGGTGAGGGTGACCCGGACGTCGACGAGCGGGTACCCGGTGGAGACGCCCTTGGCGAGCTGGGCGCGGACGCCCTTCTCGACGGAGGGGATGAAGTGCTTGGGGACGGCGCCGCCGACGACGTGCTCCTGGAACTCGAAGCCGGAGCCGGCCGGCAGCGGTTCGACCTCCAGGTCGCAGATGGCGTACTGGCCGTGGCCGCCGGACTGCTTGACCAGGCGGCCGTGCCCGGCGGCGGCGGTGCCGAAGGTCTCGCGCAGGGCGACCTTGGGCTCGACGGTGTCGACGTGGACGCCGTGGCGGGTGCGGAGGCGGTCGAGGACGACGTCGGCGTGGGCTTCGCCGGTGCACCAGAGGACGAGCTGGTGGGTGTCGGGGTTCTGTTCCAGGCGTAGCGCCGGGTCCTCGGCGGTGAGGCGGGCGAGGGCCTGGGAGAGCTTGTCGTCGTCGGCCTTGCTGTGGGCTTCGACGGCGATCGGGAGCAGCGGTTCGGGGAGGGTCCAGCCGTCGAGGGTGACGGGGTGGCCGGGGTCGTGGACGGTGTCGCCGGCGCGGGCGGTGGTGAGTTTGGCGGCGCAGACGAGGTCGCCGGCGACGGCGTGCGGGACGGGCCGCTGGAGCTTGCCGAAGGGGCTGGTGAGGGCGGTGACGCGTTCGTCGCCGTTCTGGTCGGCGGTGTGGGCGGGGCCGACGAGGTGGATCTTGGTGTCGGGGCGCAGGGTGCCGGCGTACAGGCGCAGCAGGCTGATCCGGCCGACGTAGGCGTCGCCGGTGACGCGGACGACCTGGGCGGCGAGGGGGGCGTCGGGGTCGCAGGCGGGGGCGGGGCGGGTGCGTTCGGTGGGGTCGGGGAAGGTGTGCGCGATGAGGTCGAGGAGTTCGGTGGCGCCGAGGCCGTTCTCGCTGGTGGGGACGGCGGGGTGGAGGGCGCAGGAGAGGACTTCGCGGCGCAGGCCGGCTTCGAGGGAGTCGGTGTCGAGGGGGTCGCCGGAGAGGTAGCGCTCCATGAGGGTGTCGTCCTGGCCGGAGATGGCTTCGACGAGGCTGTCGTGGGCGGGGGCGGTGTCGGGCAGGGGGTCGGCGTCGCCGTAGGTGTCGCCGGTGAGGAGGTCGACGCTGCCGTCGGGGTGTCCGTCGTGGAGGACGGGCAGGAAGAGCGGGCGCAGGGTGTCCGGGCCCAGTTCGAAGGCGTCGTGGCAGGCGGTGAGGATGTCGTCGAAGCCGGTGTGGGCGAGGTCGAGTTTGGCGACGGCGATGGCGCGGGGGATGCCTTCGGCGGCGCATTCGCGCCACAGGGCGCGGGTGGGGGCGGTGACCGGGTCGGTGGCGGAGACGACGAAGACGGCGGCGTCGGCGGCGTGCAGGGCGGCGCGCAGGTCGGCGGTGAAGTCGGGGTGGCCGGGCGGGTCGATCAGGTTGATCTTGACGCCCTTCCATTCGAGGGGGAGTAGCGCGAGCTGGACGGAGCGCTGCTGCTGGTGCTCGATGTCCTCGTGGTCGGAGACGGTGGTGCCGTCGGTGACGCGGCCTGCCCGGCCGGTGGCGCCGGCGGCGAGGGCGAGGGATTCGGCGAGGGTGGTCTTGCCCACACCGCTGGAGCCGATGAGGACGACGTTGCGCAGGTCCTTCGGGCCGGTGACGGCGGGTGCCTGGCCGGCTCGTGCCGTGCTGCGGTCGGGCATCGGGGTCTCCTCCCGTGGCGCCGAGGCTGTCCATCGCAGTCTAGGGTCGGGTCCGGGTGGGGCGCGTCTCGTACGGCCGGTCGGGTCGGGCGGGGGGTGTGGCGTACGGCCGGTCGGTGACCGTGCGTGTGCGCGGGGTGGGCGGGGGTGGTGTCCGGCGGTGCGTGCGCCGGAGCGTGTCCCGCGCCTGGCTACGATGGGTGGGCCGGACGGGCTGATCCGCCCGGCCGTCTGCTGCGCGTGCTGCGCCAGGCGGGTATCTGGGAGATCGGAGCGGCTGGGAAGGCCATGCTCAACAAATACGCGCGTGCCTTCTTCACACGTGTCCTGACCCCGTTCGCCGCGTTCCTGATCCGCCTGGGCGTGAGCCCGGACGCCGTGACGCTGATCGGTACCGCCGGTTCGGTGGCCGGTGCGCTGGTGTTCTTCCCGCGTGGGGAGTTCTTCTGGGGCACCATCACGATCACGCTGTTCATCTTCTCGGACCTGGTGGACGGGAACATGGCCCGCCAGCTGGGCCGGAGCACGAAGTGGGGGGCGTTCCTCGACTCCACCCTGGACCGGGTCGCGGACGCGGCGATCTTCGGCGGTCTGGCGATGTGGTACGCGGGCAAGGGTGACGACAACCTGCTCTGTGCGGTGGCGATCTTCTGTCTGGCGAGCGGTCTGGTGGTGTCGTACACCAAGGCGCGGGCGGAGAGCCAGGGTCTGCCGTGCGACGTGTCGGGGCTGGTGGAGCGGGCCGAGCGGCTGGTGGCCAGCCTGGTGGCGGCCGGGGTCGCGGGTCTGCACAAGTTCGGTGTGCCGTACGTGGAGTGGCTGCTGCCGGTGGCGCTGTGGCTGGTGGCGGCGGGCAGCCTGGTGACGGTGTTCCAGCGGATGCTGACCGTGCGCCGGGAGGCGTTCGAGGCCGACCGAGCGGCGGCCGGGAGCTGATGGGGGGCGTCCTGCGGTGACGGACCGACTGGTGTACTGGGCGTACGCGCTGGGGTGGGGGCTGTTGAAGCACCTGCCGGAGCGGGTGGCCCGCGGGCTGTTCGACCGGCTGGCGGACTACGCGTGGCGCAAGCGCGGCAAGCGGGTGCTCCAGCTGGAGGCGAATCTGCGCCGGGTCCGTCCGGGGATGGACGAGGCGGCGGTGCGGGAGCTGTCCCGGGCCGGGATGCGCTCGTACCTGCGGTACTGGATGGAGTCGTTCCGGCTGCCGGTGTGGAGCCGGGAGCGGGTGGCGCGGGACGTCCAGGTGGAGGGCTTCGAGCACCTGCGGGCGCCGCTGGAGGCGGGTCGGGGCGTACTGATAGCGCTGCCGCACATGGGCAACTGGGACCTCGCGGGGGCCTGGGTGGCGCAGCAGGGCTACCCGTTCACCACGGTCGCGGAGCGGTTGAAGCCGGAGCGGCTGTTCGACCGGTTCGTGGCGTTCCGGGAGGGCCTGGGCATGGAGGTCCTGGCGCTGACCGGTGGTTCGGTGAACGTGATCGGCACGCTGGCGCGGCGGTTGCGGGAGGGCCGGCTGGTCTGCCTGGTGGGGGACCGGGACCTGTCGGAGGCGGGCATCGGGGTGACGTTCTTCGGTGAGGGGACGCGGATGCCGGCCGGTCCGGCGGCGCTGTGCCAGCGGACCGGGGCGGCGCTGCTGCCGGTGACGCTCTGGTACGACGGCCCGGTGCTGCGGGCGCGGATCCATCCGGAGGTGCCGGTGCCCGAGGAGGGCGACCGCAAGGAGCGCACCCTGGCGATGACCCAGGCGATGGCGCAGGTGTGGGAGCGGGGCATCCGCGAGCACCCGCAGGACTGGCACATGCTGCAGCGGTTCTGGCTGGCCGACCTGCCGGTTCGTGAGACGGTGAAGGCGGCGTCCGCGGAGCGTGCGGAGGCGGCTCCGGAGCTCGCGGCCGAGGCCTCCGGGTCCTGAGCCGTTCCGCCCTGCCCGCCCGCACCACTGTCCGAAGGAGCTTGAGGAACCCGTGAAGATCGGCATCGTCTGCCCGTACGACTGGGACGTCCCCGGGGGGGTGCAGTTCCACATCCGGGACCTGGCCGAGCACCTGATCGGTCTGGGGCACGAGGTGTCGGTGCTGGCGCCGGCGGAGGACGACGAGGCGCTGCCGCCGTACGTGGTCCCGGCGGGTCGGTCGGTGGCGGTGCCGTACAACGGGTCGGTGGCGCGGCTGAGCTTCGGGATCCTGTCGGCGGCGCGGGTGCGGCGCTGGCTGCACGACGGGCGCTTCGACATCCTGCACGTGCACGAGCCGGCGGCGCCGAGCCTGTCGATGCTGGCCGCGTGGTCGGCGACCGGGCCGATGGTGGGGACCTTCCACACCTCCAATCCGCGTTCGCGGGTGATGATCGCGGCCTCGCCGATCCTCCAGCCGGGGCTGGAGAAGATGCGGGCCCGGATCGCGGTGTCGGAGTACGCCCGGCGCACGCTGGTGGAGCACCTGGGCGGGGACGCGGTGGTGATCCCGAACGGTGTGGACGTGGGGTTCTTCGCGGGGGCGGAGCCGGACGAGCGCTGGACCGGTGGCGCGGCGAAGGGGGAGCCGGGCACGATCGGCTTCATCGGCCGGATCAACGAGCCGCGCAAGGGCCTGCCGACGCTGCTGGCGGCGCTGCCGAGGATCCTGGCGGAGCGGCCGGGGGTGCGGCTGCTGGTGGCGGGCAAGGGCGACGAGGAGGAGGCCGTCGCGGGCCTGGCGCCCGAGGTGCGCAGGCAGGTGGAGTTCCTCGGCATGGTGAGCGACCGGGACAAGGCCCGGCTGCTGCGCAGTGTGGACCTGTACGTGGCGCCGAACACCGGTGGCGAGAGTTTCGGGATCATCCTGGTGGAGGCGATGTCCGCGGGCGCGCCGGTGCTGGCGAGCGATCTGGACGCGTTCAAGCAGGTGCTGGACGGCGGGGACGCGGGGGAGCTGTTCCCGGTGGAGGACGCGGACGCGCTGGCCCGTACGGCGCTGCGGCTGCTGGGTGATCCGGCGCGGCTGGAGGAGCTGCGGGAGGCGGCTTCGCGGCACGTGCGGCGGTTCGACTGGTCGACGGTGGGCGCGGACATCCTGGCGGTGTACGAGACGGTGACGGCCGGCGAGGCGGCGGTGGTCGAGGAGGACGTGCGCGGCGGTCGGCGCCGGTTCGGGCTGGCCCGGGACTGATCCCCGGGGGCGGGCCGGGGTGTCGGTGGCGTTAGGGTCGGGCGTCCGTACCACTTTCGATCCACGGGGGCGACGATGCCGCAGATCTCCGTCGACTACTCGGCCTCCCTGGCCGGCACCTTCGACCGCCGGGGCCTCGGTCTGGCGATCAACCGGCTGGCGGAGGCGACGATCGACGCGAAGCCGGATTCCTGCAAGACGGTGTTCCGGCAGAGCGAGCTGCTGGTGGTGGGCACCGGTGGGGCGGCCGCCGACGCCCAGGTGTTCGTGGAGTTCCAGATCTTCCCGGGCCGTTCGCCGGAGGCGAAGGCGGCGCTGAGCGAGGGGGTGCTGGCGCTGCTGGGGCAGTACGTCCGGCCGCGGCCGGGCACCCGGTTGTTCACGGCGGTGGACATCGCGGACATCGACCGGGAGAGCTACCGGAACGCGACCGCCCAGGGCTGAACCGGTGACACCGGGTAACGTAGCGGCCCGTGACTACCTGGATCTGGGCCGGCGTGGCCGTGGTGCTGTTCGGCATGTACCTGAGTTGGACGGCCGGTCGTCTGGACCGGCTGCACGCCCGGATCGACGCGGCGCGGGCGGCGCTGGACGCGCAGCTGGTCCGCCGGGCCTCGGTGGCGTTGGAGCTGGCGACGTCCTCGCTGCTGGATCCGGCGGCCTCGCTGTTGCTGTTGGACGCGGCGCACGCGGCCCGGCAGGCCGAGGACGAGCAGCGCGAGGTGGCGGAGAGCCAGTTGAGCCTGGCGCTGCGGGCGGTGTTCGAGGAGCCGGAGCAGGTGGCGGCGCTGGTGGCCGAGCCGGGTGGCGAGGACGCGGTTCGTGATCTGACGGCCGCGGTGCGGCGGGTGCCGATGGCCCGCCGGTTCCACAACGACGCGGTGCGGGCGGCCCGGGCGGTGCGTGAGCACCGGCTGGTGCGGTACTTCCGGTTGGCGGGGAAGGCGCCGTTCCCGCTGGCGTTCGAGATGGACGATGCTCCGCCGCCCGCGCTCACGCCGGAAGGGGCACCTGCTTAAGCCCGGAGGGGCACCTGTTTAAGGTGTCCCCCGGATACGGCCCGTTTGTCGTGTCCCGTCGTCCGGGCTGGACTTGGTGGCGCATGGAGGGGTCACCCGTTCTGCCTACCATAGGGCGATAGCACCGATTCAGCTTCGAGTGAGGTCTCACGTGTCCACCACCCCCACCACCGCAGACCAGCCGCAGATCGGCACCGCCCGGGTCAAGCGCGGCATGGCCGAGCAGCTCAAGGGCGGTGTGATCATGGACGTGGTCAACGCCGAGCAGGCCAAGATCGCCGAGGACGCCGGCGCCGTGGCCGTCATGGCCCTGGAGCGGGTTCCGGCGGACATCCGCAAGGACGGCGGCGTCGCCCGCATGTCCGACCCGAACATGATCGAGGAGATCATCGCCGCGGTCTCCATCCCGGTGATGGCCAAGTCCCGCATCGGTCACTTCGTCGAGGCCCAGGTGCTCCAGTCGCTGGGCGTCGACTACATCGACGAGTCCGAGGTCCTGACCCCGGCCGACGAGGTCAACCACTCGGACAAGTTCGCCTTCACCACCCCCTTCGTCTGCGGCGCCACCAACCTGGGCGAGGCCCTGCGCCGCATCGCCGAGGGCGCGGCCATGATCCGCTCGAAGGGCGAGGCCGGCACCGGCAACGTCGTCGAGGCCGTCCGCCACCTGCGCCAGATCAAGAACGAGATCGGCCAGCTGCGCGCCCTGGACAACAACGAGCTGTACGCCGCCGCCAAGGAGCTGCGCGCCCCGTACGAGCTGGTCAAGGAGGTCGCCGAGCTCGGCAAGCTGCCGGTCGTGCTGTTCTCCGCCGGTGGCGTCGCCACCCCGGCCGACGCCGCGCTGATGCGCCAGCTGGGCGCCGAGGGCGTCTTCGTCGGCTCCGGCATCTTCAAGTCGGGCGACCCGGCCAAGCGCGCCGCCGCCATCGTGAAGGCCACCACCTTCTTCGACGACCCGAAGGTCATCGCGGACGCCTCCCGCAACCTGGGCGAGGCCATGGTCGGCATCAACTGCGACACCCTGCCGGAGACGGAGCGCTACGCCAACCGCGGCTGGTAGTCGCCGTCCTTTGGGCCGGCCCGCCGCAGCGCCTCGGCGCGCGGCGGGCCGCGCCACGTAGTCCGTCGTAACGATCGATAGAGGTTGAAGACCGTGAGCACTCCTGTCATCGGCGTCCTCGCCCTGCAGGGCGACGTCCGCGAGCACCTGGTGGCGCTGGCCGAGGCCGACGCGCTCGCCCGTCCGGTGCGCCGCGCCGAGGAGCTGGCCGAGGTCGACGCGCTGGTGATCCCCGGCGGGGAGTCCACCACCATGTCCAAGCTGGCGCTGCTGTTCGGCGTGATGGACCCGCTGCGCGAGCGGGTCGCCGCGGGGATGCCGGTCTACGGCACCTGCGCGGGCATGATCATGCTGGCGGACAAGATCCTGGACGGCCGCGAGGACCAGGAGACCGTCGGCGGCATCGACATGACGGTGCGCCGCAACGCCTTCGGCCGCCAGAACGAGTCCTTCGAGTCCGGGATCGACTTCACGGGCCTGGACGACGCGCCGGTGCACGGCGTCTTCATCCGCGCCCCCTGGGTCGAGTCGGTCGGCGCGGGCGTCACGGTGCTGGCCGAGCTCCCCGCCGCCGACGGCCCGGACAGCCGGATCGTGGCGGTGCGCCAGGGCAACCTGCTGGCCACCTCCTTCCACCCGGAGCTGACCGGTGACCACCGGGTGCACGCGTACTTCGTGCGGATGGTCGAGGAGCACCTCGCCGCGGCCGCGCGCTGACCGGGTCGGCCACGCGCTGACCGTGTGCGCCCCACCGGTGACGACACCGGTAAGATCTCATCTGTTCATTTCCCTTTGGCGACGTAAAGGAGCTGGCGATGTCCGGCCACTCTAAGTGGGCTACCACCAAGCACAAGAAGGCCGTGATCGACGCCAAGCGCGGCAAGCTCTTCGCCAAGATGATCAAGAACATCGAGGTGGCGGCGCGCACCGGCGGTCCCGACCCGGCGGGCAACCCGACCCTCTACGACGCCATCCAGAAGGCGAAGAAGAGCTCGGTCCCGATCGACAACATCAACCGCGCCGTCAAGCGCGGTGGCGGTCTGGAGGCCGGCGGCGCCGACTACCAGACCATCATGTACGAGGGCTACGGCCCGAACGGCGTCGCCGTCCTGATCGAGTGCCTCACCGACAACCGCAACCGCGCCGCGTCCGACGTGCGCGTCGCGATGACCCGCAACGGCGGCTCGATGGCCGACCCGGGCTCGGTGTCGTACCTGTTCACCCGCAAGGGCGTCGTCATCGTCCCCAAGGCCGCCGGCGTGGACGAGGACAAGCTGTTCGAGGTCGTCCTCGACCAGGAGCCCGAGGAGATCAACGACCTCGGCGACTCGTTCGAGATCGTCTCCGAGGCCTCCAAGATGGTCGCCGTGCGCACCGCGCTGGTCGACGCCGGCGTCGACTACGACTCGGCCGAGGCCAACTTCCTCCCCAGCATGCAGGTCGAGCTGGACGTCGACGGCGCCCGCAAGATCCTCAAGCTGATCGACGCGCTGGAGGACAGCGACGACGTGCAGAACGTCTTCGCCAACTTCGACATCTCCGACGAGGTCGGCGCGCAGCTCGACGCCGAGTGATCACTGCCCAGTGATCGTCGGTGAGTGACCGTTCTCACTGCCCGGCCCGGTGGTCCCTGGACCACCGGGCCGGTGTCGTCGGTCGGGTTGTCGGACCCGGGCGGTAGCCTGCGGGGGTCGCTCGGCGAGGGGGCGGGCAACAGCGGCGGGTGACGGCGGCGAGTGCAGGGAGACGGGCGAGTGGTGCGGGTACTGGGCGTGGACCCGGGGCTGACCAGGTGCGGGATCGGCGTGGTCGAGGGGGCGCCGGGCCGCCCGTTGCGGATGGCCGGGGTCGGCGTGGTGCGCACCCCCGCCGAGGCCGAGATCGGGCAGCGGCTGCTCCAGGTCGAGCAGGGCATCGAGGCCTGGCTGGACGAGCACCGGCCCGACCTGGTCGCCGTCGAGCGGGTCTTCGCCCAGCACAACGTCCGCACCGTGATGGGCACCGCCCAGGCCAGCGCCGTCGCGATGCTGTGCGCCACCCGGCGCGGCATCCCCGTCACCCTGCACACCCCCAGCGAGGTCAAGGCGGCCGTCACCGGCTCCGGCCGGGCCGACAAGGCGCAGGTCACGGCCATGGTGCAGCGTCTGCTGCGGCTGGACGCGCCGCCCAAGCCCGCCGACGCCGCCGACGCGCTGGCCCTGGCCATCTGCCACATCTGGCGCGGCGGGGCGACCAACCGGCTGGAGGCCGCCGTCCGGGCCGCCCGCTCCACCCCCCGCTCCACTCCTCCGAAAGGCACCGTCCGATGATCGCCTTCGTGCAAGGGCCCGTGGCGGCCATCTCCTCCGGGATCGCGGTGGTCGAGGTCGGCGGGGTGGGCATGGCCGTGCAGTGCACCCCGAACACCCTGGCCGGGCTGCGGCTGGGCGAGCCGACCCGGCTGGCCACCTCGCTGGTCGTCCGGGAGGACTCGCTGACCCTGTTCGGCTTCGCGGACGACGACGAGCGCGCCGTGTTCGAGATCCTCCAGGCCGCGCCCGGCGTCGGCCCCAAGCTGGCGCAGGCCATCCTCGGCGTGCACAGCCCCGACGCGCTGCGCGCCGCGGTCGCGGGCGGCGACGAGAAGGCGCTGGTCGCGGTGCCCGGCATCGGCAAGGCCAAGGCGGCCAAGCTGCTGCTGGAGTACAAGGACAAGCTCGGCGCACCGCACGGCGCCGTTCCCGCGCAGAAGCCGATCGCCGCCGGCCCGGCGCCGTGGAGCGAGCAGCTGCACTCCGCGCTGACCGGCCTCGGCTACGCCCCGCGCGAGGCGGAGGAGGCGGTCGCGGCCGTCACCCCGGAGGCCGAGGCCCAGGCGACGCCGGACGTCGGCGCCCTGCTCCGGCTCGCCCTGCGCGGCCTCAACCGCGCCCGCTGACCACCCGACGACCTGTCCCCTTGTCGACACCGGAGATCCTGGAGCCCGCGACGATGTACGACCCGGAACCCACCGACCGGCTGGTCACGGCCGCCGCCGACGGTGAGGACCAGGCGGTGGAGGCGGCGCTGCGCCCCAAGCTGCTGGACGAGTTCATCGGCCAGGAGCGGGTGCGCGAGCAGCTGTCGCTGGTGCTCCAGGCCGCCCGCAAGCGCGGCAGCGCGCCCGACCACGTGCTGCTGAGCGGGCCGCCCGGGCTCGGCAAGACCACCCTGTCCATGATCATCGCCGCCGAGCTGGGCGCCCCGATCCGGATCACCTCCGGCCCGGCCATCCAGCACGCCGGGGACCTCGCGGCGATCCTCTCCTCGCTCACCGAGGGCGAGGTGCTCTTCCTCGACGAGATCCACCGGATGTCCCGGCCGGCCGAGGAGATGCTCTACATGGCGATGGAGGACTTCCGGGTCGACGTGATCGTCGGCAAGGGCCCGGGCGCCACCGCCATCCCGCTGGAGCTGCCGCCCTTCACCCTGGTCGGCGCCACCACCCGGGCCGGCCTGCTGCCGCCGCCGCTGCGCGACCGCTTCGGGTTCACCGGGCACATGGAGTTCTACGCCCCGGCCGAGCTCCAGCGGGTGGTGCACCGCTCGGCCACGCTGCTGGACGTGGAGATAGACCCGGCCGGCGCGGCCGAGATCGCCGGGCGCTCGCGCGGCACCCCGCGCATCGCCAACCGGCTGCTGCGCCGGGTCCGCGACTACGCCCAGGTCCGGCACGACGGGCAGGTCACCGCCGAGATCGCCGCCCAGGCCCTGGACGTCTACGAGGTGGACGCCCGCGGTCTGGACCGGCTGGACCGCGCGGTGCTGGACGCGCTGCTGCGGCTGTTCGGCGGGGGTCCGGTCGGTTTGTCGACACTAGCGGTCGCCGTCGGGGAGGAGTCCGAGACGGTCGAGGAGGTCGCCGAGCCGTTCCTGGTCCGCGAGGGCCTGCTCGCCCGTACCCCGCGCGGCCGGATCGCCACCGCCGCCGCCTGGCAGCACCTCGGCCTGACACCACCGGCACAGACCCCGCCGGTCCGGACCACGCGCGGGAGCGTTCCGCCGCAGTCGGAGCTGTTTCCGGCGGATGAAAGTTGACCGCCATCGGCTGAACGGGTGAGTCGGGCCGGCCGGTTCCCGCCCGGTGCTTCCGTTCTGGCACACGGAGGAGCCGGGATCGAAGTCCGGGGAAACAGTGCAGGCAGAGGGTCGCCACTTTCGGCGACAGGATGCGATGCTTGGCGTTGTCCGATCGATTCGGGGTCGCCTAGACTCCGCCGGACCGCCCCTCTCACCTGACGGGCCGACCAATACCACACAGGCCGCCGGCCGGCGGCCCGTAAAGGACCCTGGCTGCAGTGAACCTCATCATCCTTCTCCTCCCGATCATCGCGATCGTGCTCATGTTCCGGTCGCAGAAGAAGCGCCAGCAGCAGCAGCAGCAGATGCAGACTGCGCTGGAGCCCGGGGCGGGGGTGCGCACCATCGGTGGCCTGTACGCCCAGGTGAAGGCGGTCAACGAGGAGACCGTCGAGCTGGAGATCGCGCCCGGCGTGGTCACCCACTTCACCAAGAGCGCCGTCGCGGCCGTCCTGGACCCCCAGGACTACGACGCGATCATCAACGGCCGCCCCGCCGATGACGAGCTGCCCGAGCCGGAGGCCGAGGACGCCGAGCCGGTCGAGGCCAAGCCGCTGACGCTCACCAAGGACAGCGCCGAGAAGGGCGATGCCGAGGGCGGGGCTCCCGCGAGCAAGTAGTACGGCCGGGCAACCCGCCCGGCCGCGCGGCGTACGCCGCGAGCCCACAGACCTCAGGGCCGCACAACCCGCCGTACCCCCGTGCCGACATTCGGCCGGGGGTACGGCCGGGCAAGTGGCATGGACAGGGAGAAACGAGCAAGGTGGCAACACCCAAGTCGCGCCCGCGCGACGGCTACCCAGGACGGGCACTGGCCCTCATCCTGGTCGTCACCGTCGGACTGGTCGCCCTCATGTTCGGGAACGGCACCACCAAGCCCCGGCTCGGTATCGACCTCGCCGGTGGCACCAGCATCACGCTGACCGCGAAGTCGACCGACCCCAAGGCGCTCACCAAGTCCAACATGGACATCGCCGTCGGGATCATCGAGCGTCGCGTCAACGGGATGGGTGTCTCCGAGGCGGAGGTCCAGACCCAGGGCTCGGACACGATCATCGTGAACATCCCCAAGGGCGGCGACCGGCAGAACGCGGCGGACCAGGTCGGTACCACCGCCCAGCTGTTCTTCCGTCCGGTCCTGGCCGTGGCCCCCAGCGGCCTCGCCGTCCCGGCGCCCACCGGCACCCCGTCCACGGGCGCCACCGGCACCCCGGGTGCGACCCCGTCCGCGGGCGCCACCGCGGCCGCCACCGGCACCCCGTCCGCAGGCGCGAGCGCCACCAAGCAGGGCCGCCCCGCGAGCGAGGCGCTGGCCGCCGAGGGCGCCAGCCCGACCGCCGCCGCCACCGGCGCCGCGAGCGCCGCGCCCTCCGCCGGCGCCACCGGCGCCCCGAGCGCCGCGGCCACCCCGCAGACCCCCGCGGACCTCAGCAACGCGATGACCCAGGGCAGCGTCCCGCCGGAGCTGTCCGCCGCGTTCGCCGCCCTGGACTGCTCCAAGCCCGAGGTCCGCGCCGCCCAGACCGGCGCCGAGGACAAGGCCGTCGTCGCCTGCTCCCAGAAGGCCGAGAAGGGCTACTACGAGAAGCTGGTGCTCGGCCCGGTGGCCGTGAAGGGCTCGGACGTCTCCAAGGCCCAGGCCGGCATCGACACCCAGACCGGCGCCGGCTGGCAGGTCCAGCTGCAGTTCAACGGCACCGGCACCGACGCCTTCGCCAAGGTCACCGGCCAGCTGGCCACCCAGGCCCCGCCGAACAACCAGTTCGCCATCGTCCTGGACAACCAGGTCGTCTCGCACCCCGAGGTCCGGGGCTCGATCCCGGGCGGCAGCGCGGTCATCACCGGCCAGTTCAAGCAGAGCGAGGCGCAGGACCTGGCCAACGTGCTGGGCTACGGCGCCCTGCCGCTGGAGTTCAGCAAGAGCGACATCACCACCGTCTCCCCGGCGCTCGGCAGCGACCAGCTCAAGGCCGGTCTGGTCGCCGGCATCATCGGCATGATCCTGGTGGTCGCCTACTCGCTGATCTACTACCGCGGCCTCGGCCTGGTCTCGATCGCCGGTCTGATCGTCTCGGCGATCCTGACCTACTCGATCATGAGCCTGCTCGGCAGCGCGATCGGCTTCGCCCTGAACCTGCCGGCGGTCTGCGGTGCCATCGTCGCGATCGGCATCACCGCCGACTCCTTCATCGTGTACTTCGAGCGCATCCGCGACGAGGTCCGCGAGGGCGCCCCGCTGCGCCCGGCGGTCCAGCGGGCCTGGCCGCGCGCCCGGCGCACCATCCTGGTCTCGGACTTCGTGTCCTTCCTCTGTGCCGCCGTGCTCTACGTGGTCTCGGTCGGCAAGGTCCAGGGCTTCGCGTTCACCCTGGGTCTGACCACCGCGCTCGACGTCGTGGTGATCTTCCTCTTCACCAAGCCGCTGATCACACTGCTGGCCCGCCGCAAGTTCTTCCTGAACGGCCACCCGTGGTCCGGCCTGGACCCGAAGCGGCTGGGCGCCCGCCCGCCGCTGCGCAGCAGCCGTCGCCGTAACCCCTCCTCTGCCGCCGTGAAGGAGGCCTGACACCGTGTCACGCTTCTCCAACCTGGGCCACCGGCTCTACCAGGGCGAAGTCAGCTTCGACTTCGTCGGCCGCCGCAAGCTCTGGTACTCCATCTCCGGCGTGATCGTGCTGGTCGCGGCGATCGGCCTGGCCATGGGCCTGCACCTGGGCATCGAGTTCAAGGGCGGCTCGGTCTACACCGTGGCCAAGCCGGGCCTGACGGTCTCCCAGGCGCAGGACACCGCCGACGGGGTCGTCTCCTCGCACCCGCTGGTCCAGTCGACCGACAACGGCAAGATCCGCATCCAGGTCAGCACCGAGGAGACGAAGAGCTCGGACCAGATCCGCGCCGAGCTCTCGCAGAAGCTCGACGTGCCGCTGGACACCGTCGAGGCCCAGGTGATCGGCCCCAGCTGGGGCAAGCAGATCTCCCAGAAGGCACTCACCGGTCTGATCGTCTTCATGGTCCTGGTGACGGTCTACCTGGCGATCGCCTTCGAGTGGCGGATGGCGGTGTCCGCCCTGGTCGCCCTCATCCACGACCTCCTGATCACCATCGGCGTGTACGCCCTGGTGGGCTTCGAGGTCACCCCGGGTACGGTGATCGGCTTCCTGACCATCCTCGGGTACTCGCTCTACGACACGGTCGTCGTCTTCGACACCGTGAAGGAGAACACCAAGGGGCTCACCAAGCAGAACAAGCTCACCTACAGCGAGGCCGCGAACGCGGGCCTCAACCAGACCCTGGTGCGCTCGCTCAACACCACCGTGGTGGCGCTGCTGCCGGTCGCCGCACTGCTGTTCATCGGTGGCGGCTTCCTGGGCGCCGGCACCCTGAACGACATCTCGCTCGCGCTGTTCATCGGCCTCGCGGCCGGTGCCTACTCCTCGATCTGCGTCGCCACCCCGCTGCTGGCGCAGCTCAAGGAGGAGCAGCCGGAGATGAAGGCGCTGCGCAAGCGGGTCCTCCAGCACCGGGCCGCCGCGGCCGCCAAGGCCGAGGCCGGGGACGGCGTCGCGGCGGACGAGGAGTCGACGGGCGAGGAGCAGCCCGCGGGTATGGTCGGACAGCGTGGTCGCTCGGCCGGCACCTCCCGTGCCAAGGGCCGTCCGTCCACCAAGCGCTGACCCCGACCGGGGCCCCGAGGCCCCACCACCGTGAGGACACGACCGTGACCACCGCCGACACCGCACTGGCCGAGCTGCTGAACAGCCGGATCCGGGACGTCCCGGACTACCCGAAGCCGGGTGTGCTGTTCAAGGACATCGCGCCGCTGCTCGCCGACGCCGAGGCCTTCGGCGCCCTCACCCGGGCGCTGGCGGACCGGGCCAAGGAGCTCGGTGCGACCAAGGTGGTGGGCCTGGAGGCGCGCGGCTTCGTGCTGGCGGCCCCGGCGGCCGTCGCGGCCGGCCTCGGCTTCGTGCCGATCCGCAAGCAGGGCAAGCTGCCCGGCGAGGTGTTCCGGCGCTCGTACGAGCTGGAGTACGGCTCGGCGACGCTGGAGGTGCAGTGCGACGCCTTCGCGCCCGGTGAGCGGGTGCTGGTGGTGGACGACGTGCTGGCCACCGGCGGCACCATCGGCGCCTCGCTCGACCTGGTCAAGGAGGCCGGGGCCGAGCTGGTGGGCGTCGTGGTGCTGATGGAGCTGGGCTTCCTGGACGGCCGCGAGCGGCTGGCCGGGCACCTGGGCGGCGCCCCGCTGGAGACGCTGGTCACGGTCTGACGGACAGGTCAGGAGGACGGCGGTCGGGACATCCGACCGCCGTCCTTCCGTTTCCCGGCCCTTCCGGGCCCGGCCGGATGAACACCTCGGCGCCCGGCTCGGTACCATGAAGATTCATCCCCTCCCGGTTGTCCCCGACCGTTCGGGCCTCGGCAGGGGTCGGCCCGGTGCCCCGAGGAGTTGTCCTTGCCCGACGAGGTTGTGCCCACGGCCGCAGCGGCCACCCCCGAAAACCGTCCCACGCCCTCGGGGGCCACCCCGGCACGCCCGGCGCCGACCTCCTCGCGTTCGCTCGGCCCCTCGGGCCGCGGTTCCACCGGCGGTATGCGCGCCCGGCTGGCCCGTCTCGGCGGCCAGCGCTCCAGCGTGCTCAACCCCGTCCTGGAGCCGCTGTTCCGCTCGATCCGGGCGAACGACCCGAAGGCCGACCCGGCACTGCTGCGCGACATCGAGAAGGCCTACGCGGTGGCCGAGAAGTGGCACCGCGGGCAGAAGCGCAAGAGCGGCGACCCGTACATCACCCATCCGCTGGCCGTCGCGACGATCCTGGCCGAGCTCGGCATGGACGCCCCGACCCTGATGGCCGGGCTGCTGCACGACACGGTCGAGGACACCGACTACGGCCTGGAGACCCTGCGCAAGGACTTCGGGGACTCGGTGGCCCTGCTGGTGGACGGCGTCACCAAGCTGGACCGGGTCAAGTTCGGCGAGGCCGCGCAGGCCGAGACCGTCCGCAAGATGGTCGTGGCGATGGCCAAGGACCCGCGGGTCCTGGTGATCAAGCTGGCCGACCGCCTGCACAACATGCGCACGATGCGCTACCTCAAGCGGGAGAAGCAGGAGAAGAAGGCCCGCGAGACGCTGGAGATCTACGCCCCGCTGGCGCACCGGCTGGGCATGAACACCATCAAGTGGGAGCTGGAGGACCTCGCCTTCGCGATCCTCTACCCCAAGATGTACGACGAGATCGTCCGGCTGGTCGCCGAGCGCGCCCCCAAGCGGGACGAGTACCTGGCGACCGTCATCGACCAGGTCCAGGCGGACCTGCGCGGCGCCCGGATCACCGCCTCCGTCACCGGCCGGCCGAAGCACTACTACTCGGTCTACCAGAAGATGATCGTCCGGGGCCGGGACTTCGCCGAGATCTACGACCTGGTGGGCATAAGGGTCCTGGTCGACACCGTCCGCGACTGCTACGCGGCGCTGGGCACCATCCACGCGCGGTGGAACCCGGTGCCGGGGCGGTTCAAGGACTACATCGCGATGCCCAAGTTCAACATGTACCAGTCGCTGCACACCACGGTGATCGGTCCCGGGGGCAAGCCCGTCGAGCTGCAGATCCGCACCTTCGACATGCACCGGCGGGCCGAGTACGGCATCGCCGCGCACTGGAAGTACAAGCAGCGCGCGGTGGCCGGGGCGTCCAAGGTCCGCACCGACACCCCGACCCAGGTCCGCAAGGACGACAAGGCCGGCGCCGTCAACGAGATGGCCTGGCTGCGGCAGTTGCTGGACTGGCAGAAGGAGACCGCCGACCCGGGCGAGTTCCTGGAGTCGCTCCGCTTCGACCTGGCCAGCAACGAGGTCTTCGTCTTCACCCCCAAGGGCGACGTGATAGCCCTGCCGGCCGGGGCCACCCCGGTCGACTTCGCCTTCGCGGTGCACACCGAGGTCGGCTACCGGACGATAGGCGCCCGGGTCAACGGGCGGCTGGTGCCGCTGGAGTCGACCCTGGAGAACGGCGACACCGTCGAGGTGTTCACCTCCAAGGCGGAGAACGCCGGCCCGTCCCGGGACTGGCTGGGCTTCGTCAAGTCCCCGCGCGCCCGCAACAAGATCCGCGCCTGGTTCTCCAAGGAGCGCCGCGAGGAGGCGATCGAGCACGGCAAGGAGGCGATCGTCCGGGCGATGCGCAAGCAGGGCCTGCCGATCCAGCGGATCCTGACCGGCGACTCGCTGGTCACCCTGGCCCACGAGATGCGCTACCCCGACATCTCCTCGCTCTACGCCGCGATCGGCGAGGGCCACGTCGCGGCGCCGAACATCGTGCAGAAGCTGGTCCAGGCGCTCGGCGGCGAGGAGGGCGCGACCGAGGACCTGGCGGAGACCGCCACCCCGACCCACGACAACCGCCGCGCGGTGCGCCGCCGGGCCAAGGGCGACCCGGGCGTGATCGTCAAGGGCGTCGAGGACGTCTGGGTCAAGCTCTCCCGGTGCTGCACCCCGGTGCCCGGCGACCCGATCGTCGGCTTCGTGACCCGCGGCAACGGCGTCTCGGTGCACCGCGCCGACTGCGTCAACGTGGAGGCGCTGAGCCAGCAGCCGGAGCGCATGATCGACGTCGAGTGGGCGGCCACCCAGTCCTCGGTCTTCCTGGTGGCCATCCAGGTCGAGGCGCTGGACCGCTCCCGGCTGCTCTCGGACGTCACCCGGGTGCTCTCCGACCAGCACGTCAACATCCTGTCGGCGGCGGTGCAGACCTCCCGGGACCGGGTGGCGATGAGCCGCTTCACCTTCGAGATGGGCGACCCGAAGCACCTGGGCCACGTGCTCAAGGCGGTGCGCGGCGTCGAGGGCGTGTACGACGTCTACCGCGTCACCTCCGCCCGCAAGTAGCGGGCCGGTACGGGAAAGGCCCCCGGGAGCCTTGGGTTCTAACGGTCCTCGCAACACCCGCGATCCGTGGGAGTTGCGAGGACCGTGGGCGTTGGACGTAGTGATCTTGCTGGGTTGCGGGAGC
>NZ_JBHXLL010000049.1:0-65725 GCF_042721415.1 Kitasatospora sp. NPDC058444
GTTCAGCCACGTGATCATTCTGACCACCCGGTGCCGCCCGGCGCAGCAACCGGACGACACATCAACGGGGCGAACCTTGCCTGATGCGGCACTAGGTAGATGCTGCGCTGCGTTGGCCTGTAGCCGGGCGTCGATCAGCTCGGCTTCGAGGTTGGCGATGCGCTTGTCGGCGAAGCGGAGGTTGGAGCGGACGCCTTCGAGGCGTTCCTGTAGGGTGCGGTGCCCCCGAGTGAGTTGCTGGACGCGGTGTTTGAGGGTGGTGTTCTCGGTGGTCAGTGACTGAAGTGACTCGCCGGGGACCATCTGGTCGAAGTCGCGAATCTGGCCCATGAGCTCTCCGATCCGCTGCCGCTGGCTGAAGACCTCCTTCTGGGTTCGGGTCAGCTCGGCCTCAGCGTTCAGCGCCCGCTCGCGCCAGGTCACCTCGATCTGGTCGTGCTGCTGCTGAGTATGACGATCACGGCGACTGCGACTATCGGCGACAGCGTTCTGGACGAGTGCGCGGGCCTCCGCATTCTCGTAGAGGAACGTGGCGGAGACACCGGCGCGCTGGGCGAGGCCGCGGACGGTGAGCCCGCCGCGTTCGCGGCGGAGCTGGCCGATAGCCGTTGCGACGCGGGCCAGCTTGTCTTCGGTCTGTCGACGCCGGGCGGCGATGGCCGCCGCGGTGGACTCCGGTCTCATGGGGCATCGTCTCCTGCGGCATGGTTGGCAAGTTTCTGGGCCTGAAAGGCCGTGCTCCAGACGCGGCCGAAGTAGTCCTGGGGGCGCCGGAGGTCGAGCGCGAGCGCGTCCTCCAACAGGCCGACAGCGGCCAGGGCCTTTTCCAGGCCGTCGATGGCGCGGGCGATGGGCTCGAAGACTTCGTGGAGGAAGTCGGCGGTGGCGGGGTCGTGGGCGCGTTCGGCGAGCATGCGCCACTGCTCGCGCTTGCGGTGCCAGTAGACGAGGTCGGCTCCGGACATGACGAACTTGTCGCAGTTGTGGCAGTTGAGGTTCCAGGGGCAGGCGTCGCCGTTGACGACTGGTTGGAAGGTGCAGAAGCCGCCTTCGGCAGGAGTGGACATGCGGCTGAGGTCGATGAGGAGGGCTTCGGCGCGTTCTCTGCTCATCGGCTCGGTGTCCGACAGCAGAATGCCGGGTTCCAAGGCGCCGGGGCCCGCGACCCAGACGGCTTCGAGGGCGGCGTTGAGTCGGGGGTCGGTCTTGGCGATGTGGACGTAGTGCTCGGCCATTGCCTCCGAGATCTGGCCGAGGTAACGCTTTACGTGAGTCAGGTTCGCGCCGGCCCGCAGGAGGTTGGTCGCCAGGGTGTGGCGGGCCTGGTGCGCGACCGCCCGGAGGTCCAGGCCCTTGACCCAGGTGCTGAACAGCGGGGAGAACCAGCCGTAGGGGACGCCCTTGGTGCCCCGCCTGTTGCAGGTCGCACGAGGGAACAGGGCCAGTTCCAGCCGCTCGGCGTCGGTCGGCAAGCGGCCGTTGCGCTGGACGAACCGGTCGGTGGTCTTGGCCTGGCGGGCCAGCAGACGCTGGAAGAGCCGCTCGGAGATGCGGATGCCCTCGTCGAAGTTCCCGACCTTGGTCTGGTCGTGCCAGAACATCGGGATTTCGCCGTGCCGGTCGATGCACTCCAGGCGGACGTTCAGCACCTCGCCGCAGCGTCGCCCGGTGACGACAAGGCTCTCCCAGATGTCCCGAAGGCCGCGGTCACCGCTGTCCAGTGCCTCCAGGGCGGCGAGGTTGGCCAGCGAGGCCAGGGCCCTGGCGACGTCGTCGGAGAAGGGCTTGCGGCGCCCGACCTTCTTCTGATTCCTGGGCAGCGCAACGATGAATTCGCGGCCGAGGCCGATTCGTTCCGAGGCGCCGCTCTCCAGGGCGTCGCGAAGCAGGCGCCGGACTCCGTTCAGGTTGTCGCAGGCGATTCCGTCCGACATCGCGCTGGTGCCGTTGCGGCCCTGCTTGCGAAGTCCCAGTGACGGCAGTCCGTTCTTGGCCCGGTGCCGCTGATCGGCGATGAAGTCGACCATATGGGCGTCGGTCAACGCCTCAGGAGCGCTCCCGCCTCCGGGTGCGCGGGCCAAGAGGAAGGCGGACAACTCGATGACACCGCGCCGCCGTTGGTCGATCGGCCACCGGGAGCGGGGTGGGTGAGCGATGAACTCCGCCGCCAGGTCGTCCCAGAGCAGGTCGCGCAGCCACCTCTGCGAGATTCCGGCGAGGTCGATGTGGCTCTCGGTGTGCGGGAAGCGGACGCCGAAGTGATCGGTCTCGATGAAGCCGGCTTCCTTCGTGTCCTCACGAGTGAAGTAGACGAGCCGCAGGTGTCTGAGCATCCCCTGGGCGATCTGCCGAGCGTGCTGGACGCAGGCGTCCAGGTCGAGGTCGACCAGGGAGTTCACGTCCTGTTCCCTGCAGCACTCGGCGGCTCGCTGGATCCAGGACAACGGCCAGGAGGAGCGTTCGCTGCCGCCTTGGACATGGTGGAACATCGTCCACTGGATCTCGGCCTTGGCCGGTGGCCGCAGTCCTAGAAGCGACACCCTGCCGTTC
Source organism: Kitasatospora sp. NPDC058444 (assembly GCF_042721415.1). Lineage (NCBI taxonomy): Bacteria > Bacillati > Actinomycetota > Actinomycetes > Kitasatosporales > Streptomycetaceae > Kitasatospora > Kitasatospora sp. NPDC058444. The sequence continues at coordinate 2,551 of NZ_JBHXLL010000049.1, forward strand.
GCGCGCCGAGGGGGCCCGGTCTCCGAGCACCATTGTCGGAACAGCGACTCGTCGGTGTAGATGATCTCGACGCACCCGTATTTCGCCAGAGCCCTGGACCAGTTCGTCGGCATGCGGGCACCGCCGGGCCGGCCCTCGCGTTGATAGTGGCTCTGGTGGCGGTAACACAGGCCCAGCGGGAAGCCTGCCAGCTCGGGACAGGACACGACCCGGCAGCCGCCGAACCCGGGATAACTCCTGGCCTGGGCGAGCCAGGAGTCAAAGGCGAGTGCCTGTCCCGTCCGTTTAGTGTGGTCCTTGCGGCGCTGGTACCACTGCTTCTCGTGCAGGTGGCAGAGCTGGTTGCCGCTGAAGGCCGGGATGCCGGGGCAAACCAGGCAGGCTGGGGCCGCGTGCCACGAGAGCGGCTTCAGCGGCTGGGCGACGCTGAGGAACTCGGCGATGTTGCCGCCCGACGCCTTCACCTGTGACCACTCAGCCTTGTGTGCCTGGCAGAACTCCCTGGTGCCGTCCGCCGCCCGCTGGCAACCTCCAATCCCGCAGAGCCAGCCGTAGCCCGGGTGATGTCCGGGAATGCAGATGACGTCTTCCCGGAACAGCGGGTCGAACGTCGGCGACGCGATCAGTGCCCGCATCAGTTCCAGGCGATCGGTGGTCGTGCGTGACACCGCGGTGCCGTTCGACACCATCGGCAGAAGGTGGAGAGCTGTCACTCCTCACCCCACACGCTCTTCAGCGCGACGCTGAACTCCGGTGAGTGCAAGTCCGGATGTCCGTAGACCTCATCGACCATCTTGGCCGATGCCCAGTTCCCGGCCGCCTTCGCGACCAGCGGATCTCCGCCGGAGGCATCCATCATGTCGTTGGTGAACTGATGCCGGAATGCCTTCGGCGTGATCCGGCCCGGCAGGTCGGCGCGTTGGCCGGCCCGCCGGGGCATGCCCCGGTTCGGGCCCGAGAGCTGGATCAGCAGCATCCCGTGCCCAGCCGCGTGCTTCGCGTACTCGGTGGTCATGTACTTGAAGTAGCTGCTGATCATCGCCGGGCTGGCCCGGTAGATCTCGCCGCCGGTGATCACCCCGTCCACCACGCGCCAGTCCGGCTTGATCTTCGCAGCAGCCCGATTCGGGTTGCCCCAGCGGTGGCAGACGTGCAGGTGCGGGCTCCGGCACTCGCCGCACGGAGCGTTGTCCCGCAGGTGGAGATCGACCAAGTGCAGCCCGGTCAGGGCCGATCCGCAGGCTCGTGTCGGACAGCCACGTCACGACCATCTGGTCACGGGCCGTGTTAACCACTGTCACCAGTTCCGGGCGGGCCCCCTCCGGCAACATCTTCGGATGCCGCCGCCGCAGACGCCCTCGGTTCCGTCCGTTCTTCGTCAGGGGGTTGGCCGGCACCCGGGCCATGACATGCCCCACCAGGGCACGGTCCCGGTCCGCCTGCGTGGGAAGCCGCTGGAGGGCCAGTGCGAGCCGCAACTCGTCGTTGATCCCGAAGGCCGTGCAGCAGTGGACATAGAAGCCCTTGAGGCAGGCCGCCGCGACCCCGAGCGCCGACGCATCGTAGGGGCGCTTCGGCGGCACCCTCCACGGCAACCCGAACGGCATCGGCACTCGCGCCCCCACGGCCCCCATGTACCGGTGAAGATCCAAGAGGGTCATCGACTCGGTGGTCAGCCCCTCCCGCACTCGCCAGCGGAGGTGATCAACGAGGAAGTAGGCATAGGTCCGTTGCGAGCCCACCCCATCGTGCAGTCGTAGGAAGCTGTCGGCCTCGTCAACCACAAACGAATCGGGCCCCACGATCGTGTAGGTCGAGCCGCCGCCAGCCCGCTTCAGCTCCTGGACTCGCAGGTCCTGCAGAACCGCCGATTGACGCACCATCACTCCGCCCGTACGTGCCTGTCCTGTATGTTGCGGAGGATTCCTTGCAGATCGGTAAATGATGCCGCATCAGGACAAAAGATCCACCTAACGGCACAACTAGGCAGCCGCTGGGTAGTCGGTAAAGTCCTCGAACAGGAGGTCCAGACATGCCTCCCAGTCGAAGTCGTCCTCGCTGACTGGCAGCTCATGCACAAGGTCCGTGACCCGGTTAGGGCGGTCATGCAGCAGCGTCTTGGCCTGCCGGATCGCCAGATGCAGGGCCATCTCCTCGCCGGTGCACCGCGGGTAGGGCGTCTTCCCGGCATCGAGATCAGCGCAGAGATCACCGAACGCGCGGGCCATGTGCTTGCGCCAAGCACGGGGGCGATGGAACGTCAGCGGCGGGAGCTCCGCAAACAGGCCGGCGGCTCCTCGGACCAGGGGCTCATCGTCCAGTGCCACGACCTCCTCCCAAGCCTGCTGCGACAGATCCTCCAGGGCTGCCTGCAGTACGGTGGCGGTGCGCGCACTCAGCTGCCAGTTGTCCTCGTCAGCCTCCTCATCCGGGCCTTCCTCCCAGCGCTCGACACGCCGTCTCCCAAGCCGCTCTCTGACCTGTCGGCTGGCCTCCTCGGAGGCGGCGAGCGCGGTGTCAATCAGTCGCAAGCGGTCGCTGAACTCGAACGCCTGGAGCAGCGCACCCGCCTCATCGAGAAGCTCGCCGCCCTCGAGGCCGAACGTCGATCGGGGGATGACGATCGTTCCGCAGTCACCGGCGAGCCGGTCGGCGGCACTCGCCACCACCGCAGCCGCGACCAGCGGAGTATCGTACGGCGCCGCCAGGTCGAGATGCTCGATCACGAGGAAGTCCCCAACCGCCATCTCCACAGCACCGTCGAACCTTCGTTCGGGTCGCCGTCCGGCGTGAGGAGTTCGGAGGCGATCACAGCGAGCAGCGGACTCTCGTCCCTGAGACGATCGCTGAAGTTGCCGACACCCCATGGCCGACAGCGACTGACGCCCAGTAGCCCGACCTGACCGCCACCGGCATCGGTCACACTTACGCGCCATTGGTGAACATCATCTGTGCCGGGATCCAGCAATCGGTAGGCATGCTGGAACTCCATCACGAGGCCGGACGGATCCGCCTGCCTTGACGCCCCGCCACGCTGCTCGGCCATGCATCAGCTCCTTCAACCGTCCCCTGCGACCGCCTGCGTCGGAGGATACGGCCCGCGCATAGCCTGCAGCCTCGCGATGGAGCCCTGTTCACCCGACGTGACTACCCGGACCGGGGGCAACGGCCTGGGATCCCAACCGGCTCGGGCGACCGAGGTCGGGTGTAGCCGGTGGATAGACCGTCCTGGTACCGGCTCGGCCGAGGTACTCCCGCTTCGGTGCGGGGCAGCAGTCCTCGCCTGCGCCAGTACTTGAGCTGGGTGGCGCTGACGGGCACCCGTCGGCTGCGGCGAGGCCCGCAGTTCGCGGTCGGCGCCGCTCAGCGTGGTTCGTGGCATGCGGGAACGCTACAAAGCAGGCTCACGTACCTTCTCGCCGCCGCGTGAGGAAGTGGAACCACCTCACCTCCCGAGATCGGCCAGCGGCCGACCGTTGAGGAGTCGCGATCGAGGCTGTTCGATGACTGTTCCTCGACGACCATCACCAAGGCTTCCAGTGCCCCCGATCCTGTGATTCACGCCACAGGGGCGCATCCGCCGACCGGGTCTCCCCGGGAACATCCGAGACGCTGCCAGGAGCCCACCGGATCATCGGCAGGCCGGGGTGGCCGCCCCACTATCACCAGCCTCGGACACTTGCCACTGCCAGCAGCCGTGAGTTATTAGTACGTATAAAAACTACCAAGGCCCTGCATGTCCGTCTCGCGATCCAGAGTCGACCATTCGCCCCGGCCGCGCCCGCCGGCCAGCCAACGCCCACAGCAGCTGACATCAACTCCCCCACCCGCCAACGCACTTCGCCCCCAAGGGACGTGGCGTGCGGCCTCGCTCACGGTACACGGACGGTCCGACAGTTCCCCCAAGTAGCGATTCGCACAAGTTTTCTGATGATTTGTCAGAAATTACTGACGAGCCTATGTTCCCTCCATCGCCCATCCGGCGGCCCGCCCGACCTCGGCAGTGAAGAGCCCGTTCCGCCAACTCCGGGAAGCCGTCTATTAGTTGTCGAGGAGGAGTAGCGCCTTGCCTTCGCTGCCCAGTTTCAGTGTAGTGGCTTCGCCGTGCGTCCTGGTACGGATTCGCGCCGATGCCGACAAGGGAGAGGTGGCCGAACTACTGCCGGGCGCCCTCCCGGGCGAGGCCGTCCAGATGAGCGTGCGCCAGGTGTTGTTGGCCGCTCACCTGATTGCCGACCTGCAGGTGCCGCATGTTGCCGTCGAAGCAGCTCTGAGGCGGTTCCTGACCGCTCTCACCGTGCGCGTGACGGGGCTGGACGTGCCGGACGAGCACGAGTGGCAGGACGTGCAGCAGGCCCTGCTGCTGGCCGGCTACTTCGACGCGGCAGCAGTGGACGGCTACCTGGAGCAGTTCTTGGGCCGGTTCGACCTGTACGACCCGGCAAAGCCGTTCCTCCAGGACCCGCGCCTGGCTGCCGAGTGCACGAAGACCTCGGCGCCAGGGCGGTTGGCGATGACCCGCCCGTCGGGCAACACGCAACCGTGGCGCAACCGGGTGCCGCAGGAGGTGCCGGTGGCATCGGCGGACGCGTTCGGGTGGCTGCTGGCGTGGCGGGACTACGGGCCATGCGGGATGGCCGCCTTGCGCAGCCACGGTGGACAGAGCACGAAGTCGTCGAAGGCGGGACCCAACCGGCGGACGATCTCGTACTTCCCGGTGGGCGGGAGCTTGTTCACGTCGTTGGTGCTGGGGTGTCCGCCGCCGTCGCGGTGGCCGCAGCTGCCGGGTGAGGACCTGGCGCCATGGGAGCGCGAGGAGCTGCCGGATCCGCTGGCTCCCGTCGCGGCGTGCGGGCCGGTGTCGTTGCTGACAGGCCGGGCGGCTCACTCCGTGCAGCTGGCGCCCGGGATGGCTGGTGCGGAGACGACTTCGTGCTGGATCGCCTGGGGTACGCGCACCGATCTGCCGGCGGCCGTCGATCCGTTCACCATGACGACCTCGGCGGGCAAGGCCCGGCTGGCGAACGCCGGCCGGTCACTCTTGCGGGACTTTGATGCGCTCGCGCACGCGAAGGACGCGTCGGCGGGCGGCAAGGTGTCGAGTGTGCCGCCGGTCTGGCTGAGCACGTTCGCGGACCTGCCGCCGAAGGTCTTGGACGTGCTGTCCGACGTCCGGGTGCGGGTGTTGGGCTGCCAGCAGGCTGCGCAGGCCGGTGGCATGGAGCACTGGTGGGCCGAGACCACTCCGGTGGCGGTCGCCCCGTACCTGCCGTCACGTGATCCGCAGCGGTCCGCGCTGGTCTGCCGGACCCGCCAGGCCGCCGAGGAGGCCGCCAAGTCGCTCGGCGCGGCGCTGCGGGCCGCATGGCGGGACATGGGCAGCAACCCGAAGCAGAACGCATGGGCGGAGGCGGCGGACGCCGCGTTCTGGGACCGGGCCGAGGCGCCGTTCTGGGCTGCGATCACGGCCGAGGACGCCGTCGAGGACGGGCCGCGGCCGTCCGGTCCGGGCTTTCGCCGGATCGCGCTGCAGGTCTACGACGCCGTGACCGCGCCGCAGGCCGCCACGGTCGACGGCATGGATCCGATCGCCGCCCACCGCCGCTCCATCGTCTCGCCTATCGCTTCCCGCCGTGGAAAGGCCAAACCCGTGACCGCCGACACCGCGCCCGCCGAGCTGCCCACGGCAACGGCCGCCTCCAGCCGTCCCAGTCCGCTGGAGGTGTTCGACGGCTTCCTGCGTCTGGTCGCCAAGGTCTGCTCGACGTCCGGCGGCCGGGCCCGGCTCGCCGACGGCCCGGCCTGCGATCTGACCGAGGGCGCCCCGTTCCACCTCATCGAGGTGCTGCTGGACGCCGAGCCCACCGACCGCGTCCGCGCGTCCATCGTCGATCCGCGGCAGGCCCGGCTGTTCATCCTGATCGCCTGCCTCTACGCCTTCCATGACGCCCCGAACCCCAGGACCGCCGGAACGCGCAGGCCCCGGCCGCCGCGGCCGGGCGTTCTGCGGCACAACCTCGGCTGGACCTACCGCGAGGCGGCGAACCGCGGCATGCGCGCGGGCAACGCCCGCGACGCGCTGCTCTCCCTGGCCGGCCTCGAACTCGACGACCTCGTCCTCACCCTTCCCGGCGCGATCAGCCAGCTGCGCTCGCAGAAGGTCCCCGTCACCTGGTCCGTGCTGCTGCGCGACCTGACCCGCTGGCCCCGCCACGCCGATGCGATCCGCCTGGACTGGATCCACGCCTTCCACCCCGCCACCGCTTCGAAGGAGAACGCCGCATGACCACCACCAAGGACACCGAGGCCACCACGGGCACGGTCTTCGACCCGGCGCAGACGGTCCACGTCGACGTCCACCTCATCCAGTCTTTCCCGTACTCCAACCTGAACCGCGACCGCCAGGGTGCGCCGAAGACCGCCTCGTACGGCGCGACGGTGCGCGGGCGGCTGTCCGCGCAGAACACCCGCCGCCACACCCGCACCGATGTGGAGAGGACCCTCGGCGTGCGGGCGCTGCGCACCCGGCAGGTGCCCAAGGAGGTCGCGGCGATCCTCGCGGAACGCGGATGGGACGCGCCGGAGGCCCTGGCCGCCGCCCAGATGCTCATCTACTGCGCCCACGTCAAGGGCCTGGGTGTCGCGGACAACGGCGGCACCAACGCCCTGCTGTTCCTGCCCGAAGCGGCCCTCACCGAATTCGCCGACCTCGCGGAGGCCGAGCGCGAGCAGCTGGCCGGGGCCCTGGCCAAGGTCGAAGCCGAACTCGCCAAGGCCAAGAAGAAGCGGCCCGCCAAGAGCAGCGACACGGCCGACGTCGACGACCAGCCCGAGGCGGACGAGGAGGACGAGGAGGCGGAGTCCGCCGCCGGCACGGTGATGGCCAAGCACGCCCCGAAGGAGCTGAAGGCCCTGGTGCTGGCGATCCTGCGCTCGCGCAACGCCGCCGTCGCCGCCTACGGCCGCATGCTCGCCAACGAGGCGGAGTCCAGCGTCAACGGCGCCGTCCAGGTCGCCCACGGCCTGACCACCCACCGCCTGTCGGTCCAGGTCGACTTCTTCTCCGCGGTCGACGACGTCCTCACCGGCGGCACCGAGACCGGCGCCGGACACATCGGCGACCAGCGGTACACCACCGGCGTTTACTACCGCTACGCCTCGCTGAACTGGCACGAGCTGGTCCGCAACCTCGACGGCGACGAGGCCACCGCCCGGGAGGTCCTGGAGGCGTTCACCCGCTCGTTCATCACCACCGTGCTGCCGGCCAAGGGCAACAACACCGCCGCGTTCACCCTGCCGCACCTCGTCTACACCGCGGTGCGCACCGACCGTCCGATCAACCTGGTCGGGGCATTCGAAACCCCGGTCCGGGCCGCCGAGGAGGGCGGCTTCCTGCCCGGTTCCCTCACCGCGCTCGGCAAGCACGCCGCAGCCACTGACCGCTTCCTCGGCACCAGGGGACGCGCCTTCCACGCCCACACCGGCCTCACCGACGACGACATCCCAGCCCTGGGCAAGCGCCTGGGCGGCCTCGACGACCTCATCGACGGCATCACCGGCGCCATCGCCGACCTCGGCACGCCCACCAAGTAGCCCTTCCTGCACCTCTGCTCACGGGGTGCCCGCCGCCCACCGGCGGCCCGGGCACCCCACCCCGTCGTCCTTGGAGGCCCCGATGACCGGCATCCTCGCCCACATGTCCGCGCCTTGGCAGTCCTGGGGTCTGCAGGCCGAACACAACATCCATCCCACGGAGAAGCACCCCACCCGCGGCGCCCTGATCGGCCTGATCGCCTCCGCGATGGGCCGCTCCAGCGATCACCCCAACCCCGACCTGCAGCACCTGCGCTTCACCATCCGCATCGACCGCCCCGGCGCGCGGGAGGTCGACTTCCACACCATCGGCGGCGGCCTGCCCGCGCACCTGGCCGTGCCCAAGGCCGAGGGCGGCCCCCGCGACGAGGGCACCAGCACCATGGTCACCGAACGCGCCTACCGCGCCGGCGCCGCGTTCACCCTGGCCATCACCGGCCCCGCCGACACCATCGCCCACGCCGCCCGCGCCCTGGCCAACCCCGTGTACGGGCCCTACCTGGGCCGCCGCTCCTGCCCGCCCGACGTGCCGATCTTCCTCACCACCCACCCCGACCCAGTCGCCGCCCTCGACCACATCCCGCTGCACCGCCCCGCCCCCGCACCCTGGGACGAGCGCCAGAGCGTCGGATTCGTCTACGACACCGCCCCCGAGCCCGGTGCCCGGCCCGACCGCCAGCTGCGCGACCAGCCCCTGCCCGGGCGGCACTTCACCGACCGCGACGTGTGGTATCGCACCCGTCACATCCCCGCCCCGGACGCCGGCCTCGGCACCACCTACCTCACCGCCCTCACCGACTACCTGGAGAACGCCCGATGACCGCCCTCACCGAAGGCCTCCACCTCGCGCGCCTCTCCCTCAACCCCTACTCCCAGGAGGCCCGCGACGACCTCAAGGAGCGCGGCTCGCTCCACCGCCGCATCCAGGCCCTCTTCCCCGACCAGCTCGGCGCCGAGCCCCGCGCCGCCGCCCGCATCCTCTTCCGCCTGGAACGCACCGACCAGTCCACCACCGTCCTCATCCAGTCGGCCATCGCCATCAACCGCAATGCCCTCCCCAACGGCTACACCAACACCGACGTCGAATACCGCGACCTGACCCCGCTGCTGAACTGGGCCGGCACCGGCCGCACCGTCCAGTACCGCATCGACGCCCACCCCGCCCGCGCCGTCCGGGCCCCGCACGAACCGGGCGTCGCCCGCCCCCGCGGCAAGCGCGTACCCCTGCAAGGGCAGAACGCCATCGACTGGTGGCACCGCCAGGCCACCTTCGCCGGACTCCAGCCTCACGTCGTCCTCGACCTCGAACAACCCGCCGTCACGGCCAATCGCGACAGCGGCAAGCGGATCTCCTACCGCGTCACCCGTTTCGAAGGCACCGCCACCATCACCGACCCCGACGCCCTCCAGACGGCGCTGCGCCAGGGCATCGGCCAGGGCCGCGCCTTCGGCCTGGGCATGCTCTCCATCGCCCCCAACCGCGCCTGACCACCCCGCCCCGGAGAACGACCAACGTGCCCGCACCGCTCGACCCTCGCCTGCCCGCCAAGGAACACGGCCTCAAAGAGCCCTATCCCACCGGCTGCCACGCCCTGGACGCAGGCGCCATGGCCGAACGCCTGTGGAACACTTACCTCACCCCCGCCCAGCGCCGCGTCATCGCCGCCGGCTGGGGCCTGACGGACGACCAGGCCCGCACTTTGGTCGTCTTCCTCGCGGCCCTCCACGACCTCGCCAAGATCAGTCCGACGTTCCTGCGCCAGCTCGGAGACGCCGACCAGCTCACTGGCACCCCCGGCTACCCCGCCGCCCCACCCGGCGAACGCCTGCGCCACGACCGCGGCGTCCACCTCGCCCTACCCGACCTCCTCCACCGCACCCACCAACTCCCCCTCGACGACCGCCCCCTGCGCCTGGTCGCCCACCAACTCGCCCAGATCCTCGGCGGCCACCACGGCCTGTGGCACCCCGCCCTGTCCCACCACGGCAACCAGCTCACCTGCCCCCTCAACGCCGCCCCCGGGCTCGGCCGCGACCAGTGGCACACCCAACGCGAAGCACTGCTCCAGCTGACCGCCGACCACCTCGGCGATCCGGTCATGCCCAACCGGGTCGCCCCCGCACCAGCCGCCGTCCTCGTCACCGGCACCGTCATGCTCGCCGACTGGCTCGTCTCCCAGATCGGCTGGATCCGCGCCCGCCAGCGCCAGTGGAAGAAGAACCCCGGCGACTGGACGGCCCACCTCGCCGCCGCCCGCCGCGCCGCACCCCGCGCCCTGCGCCGTGCCCAGCTCACCACCGCACCCCGCCCCAAGACCACGGACTTCACCGGCCTCTTCCCCCACCTCACCGGCCACCCCCTCCACCCGCTCCAGGAAGACCTCGAACAGCACCTCCCCGCCCTCATCAAGAACGGCGGGCCCGGCCTGCTGCTCGTCACCGCCCCCACCGGCGACGGCAAGACCGAATCAGCACTCCTCGCCAGCGCAATCATGTCCGCGGCCAGCGGCGCGGCCGGCCCCTGCATCCTGCTGCCCACCATGGCCACCACCGACGCCATGTGGAAACGCCTGCGCGACCACTGCCGCCACCTCGCCACCCTCACCGGCCGCCGCCACCCCACCGCCCTCCTCCACTCCGCGGCCTGGTACCACGCCGACTACAACCCCGCTGGCGACACCGCGCACTGCGACCACGCCACCGTTGATGAATGGCTGCGCGGCCGATACCGCGGCCTGCTCACCCACGCCTGCGCCGGCACCTGGGACCAGGCCGCCACCGCCGTCCTCCCAGTGAAGTACAACGCGATGCGCTGGCTCGGCCTGTCCCGCCACGTCGTCGTCATCGACGAAGCCCACGCCTACGGCGCCTACGAGCACTACCTCACCGCCCGCCTCCTCGAATGGCTCGGCGCCCTCGGCACCCCCGTCGTCCTGCTGTCCGCCACCCTCACCGGCCGCACCGCCACCAGCCTCATCAACGCCTACCGCACCGGCCAGAACCCCAAGGCCACACCGGAGAAGATCCAGCCCGCCTACCCCGGCTGGTCCTACACCGACGCCACCGGCACCACCACCGTCTCCCTCGACAACATCCCCTCCAGCCGCGCCCACCAGCTCACCATCACCATGCCCGACGCCACCCCCTCGAACGACGACGACCCCACCACCGGCGGCAGCCGCACCCACGCGCTCCTCGACGCCCTCGCACCGCTACACGACACCCACACCGGCAGCGCCCTCGTCGTCTGCAACACCGTCGCCGCAGCCCAGGACACCCACCAACTCCTACGCGCCACCTGGGGAACCGGCCCCGACACCCCCCGTCTGCTCCTGCTCCACTCCCAACTGCCCGCCCACCGGCGCACCGCCATCACCCGGCGCATCGAACGCTGGACCGGACGAGGCCGCACCCGGCCCAACCGCCCCTTCGTCGTCGTCAGCAGCCCCGTCTGCGAACAGAGCCTCGACGTCGACTTCGACCTCGTCATCTCCGACCTCGCCCCCGCAGCCCAGCTCCTCCAGCGCGCCGGCCGCGGCCACCGACACAACCGCACCGACCGACCCACCTGGGCCCAGCACCCCACCCTCGTCGTCCTCACCCCGCCCGGCGCCATGCCGCCCGCCTGGCTCCACATCTACGACAAGAGCCTGCTCCTCAACACCCGCCAGCAGCTGCGCGATCTCGATCCCACGAAGACCGGGACCGTCTCCCTCGCCGTGCCTCAGCAGGTCCAGAACCTCATCGACGCCGTGTACGCGGACGACTTCACCACCCCCGACGGACGCGCCCGCGAAGTCCAGGACCACCAGCGCACCGCCCAAGCCGCCATCACCGCCATCAACCCGCCCAGCAAGGTCCACGACCTCCACCTCCTCTCCGAAGGCCTTGTCGACGACCCCGCCACCCGCCTCGGCGCCGACAGCCTGCGCATCCTGCCCGTCTACACCCAGCCCGACGGCACCCGCTGGCTCAACCGCCGCTGCACCACCCCGCTACCCGAAACCATCAACTCCGACGACCTCCACACCATCCGCCACCTCATGAACCTCACCCTCCCCATCCGCGCCGACCTCCTCCAACACCACGACCCCGACACCGCCCCACCTCCCGGATGGCGAACCATCGGAGGCCTACGCCACCTCACTCTCCTCCCTCAACCCGCCACCTCAACAGGAACCCGCCCCTACCGAACCCCAACCACCACCCTCCACCTCCACCCCACCCTCGGACTCACCACCACCAGACGCTGACCACGTAGAGTCAGACCAGGTCCAAACAGCCCACGCTCCTTGATAAAAGAAACAGCAAAGCCCTCCCAGCACCGCAGGTCGCGAAGGGTCCTCTCCGCCCACGCGGAGGTTGGCCGAACCCCGCCCTGCAAGCGCAGATTGCCGCACAGTGCTCTCCGCCCACGCGGAGGTCAGGCTGCACAACCAGAGTCCGTGTCAGGATGACCCTCCGCCTGCGCGGAGGTTGACCGTCGTAGTTCCAGACAGCGGCCTGCTTCACAGTGCTCTCCGCCTGTGCGGAGGTCCGTCGCCGAGGTGCCCCACGCCGATTCGCCGGTGCCGGTGCCCTCCGCCCGCGCAGAGGTAAGCTCGCCAGGATCATCAGGTACATGCCTGCCTCGTCGCGCCCCCGCCCGCGCGGAGGTTGGCCGACGCGGGCCAGCGGCTTCTCCGTCTCCGGGTGGTCCTCTCCGCCCGCGCGGAGGTTGGCCGGAGCAGGCCAAGTTCGTCTTCGAGCCGATCAGGTCCTCTCCGCCCGCGCGGAGGTTGGCCGCTGTCGCTGGCGGCGCAGTGCGAGAAGGTCGAGTCCTCTCTGCCTGCGCGGAGGTTGGCCGGACCGCGAACTGGAGGACGAGTACGGCGCCAGGTCCGCTCCGCCCGCGCGGCACAGAAGTTGACCATGGTCCATCGTGTCGCCGAGGTACTTCGCGGAGGTCTTCCGCCCGCGCGGAGGTTGGCCGTGGTCGCGCAGGTCAATGGTGACGTCGGCCTCATGCTCTCCGCCCGCGCGGAGGTCAGCCAACGGCCACAATGTTCATGACGGCGATCAAGCTGTGCTCTCCGCCTTCGCGGCGGAGCTTGGCCGGCCCTGCACCACCGGCTCAAGTGAGCGCTGGCGCACCCTCCACCCGCGCGGAGGTTGGCCGATCATCACCATCTGGATGACGCCGATCAGCAGGTACCTCCGCCCGCGCGGAGGTCTTCCGTCCTGCTTGGCCTTGGTGGCGATGTGGTTGGAGTCCTCTCCGCCCGCGCGGAGGTTTGCCGATCTTCGCGGCCTCGTCCTTCGGGGCGTACATGTGCCCTCCGCCCGCGCGGAGGTTCGCCGCAGAACGCCTCCCGCTGCGCGCTGACCATCGCGTGCCCTCCGCCCGCGCGGAGGTTGACCTGAGGAGGGCGCGAAACCGATGGAGTGGTACCTGAACTCTCCGTCGATGCGGAGGTTGACCGGCGCCGGATGTGACTTGCAATTCCATCAGGGCACCCCCTTCGTCCGCACGAAGGTTGGCCTGGCGCGACCGACGAAGCCGGTCAGGTTCAAGTCCTCTCCGCCCGCGCGGAGGTTAGCCGTACACGAAACCGATCACGACCACGGCTGCCCCACGCCCTTCGCCCGCGCAGAGGTTGGCCGGGGACGTTGGCGATCACTGCATCGAAGGCCCCGTGCTCTCCGCCCGCGCGGAGGTTGGCCGATGTATCCGTACTCGTTCCGGCGGACAGCACGCTGCTCTCTGCCCACGCGGAGGTTGGCCGACCGAGTCCTTGGCCGGATGACGGCCAGGGCATGCTGTCCGCCCACACTGAAGTTGGCCCGTGTTCAGGCCCTGCTGGTACCCGTTGCCGAGTGCCCTCTGCCCGCGCGGAGGTTGGCCGCTGGCCATCCACACCAGGATGATACAGACGGCATCTTCTCCGCCCGGCGGAGGTAATCCATAGCAGTCCCAACGGGGACGAGCGCAAGCTTTGTGCCCTCCGCCCACGCGGAAGTTGGCCGGACACCAAGAGACGGACGTACTGCGCGGTGATGTGCTCTCCGCCTACGCGGCAGAGGTTGGCCGGTGCTGTTCACGGACCACCAGGTCCAGCTCCCAGCCCTCTCCGCCCGTGCGGAGGTTTGCCACCGATCGGTTTCGGCGACTACTCGGTGCGGTGGCGCTCTTCGCACGCGGCGTAGGTCTGTCGGTCCCCTGTGCCGCTTGCCGCCGCATCGGCTGGGTGCTCCGCCCACGCGGCGGAGGTCTGCCGTAGAGGGCGGTCCTCCGAGCATCTGACTTGAGGTGTTCTCTGCCCATGCAGAGGTCGGCCGGCGGCAACGTCGAGAGCCATGAACGGAAGCCAGTCCTCTCCGCTCGCACGGAGGTTGGCCGGTGAATCGTGACGGCCTCGCCCGCGATGGTGATGCCCTCTCCGCCCGCGCGGAGGTTGGCCAAGGTGCCTGGTCGCCGGTCGGGTCGTGATGCAGTCCTCTCTGCCCGCGCGGAGGTTGGCCGCAGTCGAAGACGTAACCACTGTCAGCGGCGCAGTCCTCTCCGCCCGCGCAGAGCTTGGCCGACATAGGTGGACGTGACATTCAGTGCGCCCAAGTGCCTCCGCCCGCGCGGAGGTCGACCGAATGTGGTCGGCTGGCCCGAGAACAAGGTTCAGTGCCCTCCGCCCTCGCCAAGGTCCGTCGCCGAGGTGCCCCACCCACGCCGATTCGCCGGTGCCGGTTCCCTCTGCCCGCGCAGAGGTAGGCTCGCCAGGATCATCAGGTACATGGCTGCCTCGTCGCGCCCCCGCCCGCGCGGAGGTCTGCCGGACAGCGGAATCAAGTTCGTTCCGTGGGAACAATGCTCTCCGCCCGTGCGGAGGTCGGCCGGCGGCGACGTCGAGAGCCATGAACGGAAGCCAGTCCTCTCCGCCCTCGCGGAGGTTGGCCTCAGCTGGAGCGGGCGCCTAGCATTCCTTACCCCAATGCGCTCCGCCCGCGCGGAGGTTGGCCGTCGGCCTCGACCGGAATGCCGTTCTCGCCGGCGCGCTCTCCGCCCGCGCGGAAGTTGGCCGATGGGCGTTGGCACGAACGTCCAGCTGCATGCATGCTCTCCGCTGGCGCGGAGGTTCTTCGGCCAGTCAGTTGCATCGTGCTCGCTGTCCGGAAGCCCGCTTGTGGCTACACCGGGGCCGTCACGGCGTAGCGCCCCCGGGACGCTCAGCGAAGGGCGCGGCCAGCCGCGACGCCGCAGCCGACCACAGGCTTCCTGCCGCACGCTGCGCCCCGCTCCGCCCTGGTGTCGCTGTTGTGGGGATCCAACAACGGCCCAGCGTGCGGCGACCAGCCGTCGTACGCCGCTCCGGCATTCCGCGAGCTACCCCAGATCTGGGTTCCGTGAGCCGCTGACGATGAATAACGACGAACCCGATATCCCGGCCGATCGCCTCGGCTTGGGCGAACTTCCGGAACTCCTCCGTGCGGGCCACCGCACCGCAACGAGCGACAGCGGGAATTCCGGAAGGGACTACTCGGGCGGCACCGGCCGTGTATATCCTGGCTGGGAAGGGGCAGGTGAGCCTTCGGCCAGCTGGTCCCCGGGAGCAGCCCGTCAGGGCTCGCCCGAAGGATCCTGGTCCCCAGCTGGTCCCCAGCAAGATCGTTTAGGGGTGTTCGCAGGTGGCTCGTTTCACTGACGGGGCGTCATGCGAAAGGCCGCTGACCTGGGATTTCTCCCGGCCAACGGCCTTTCCGACTCACGTCGGGACGACAGGATTTGAACCTGCGACCCCTTGACCCCCAGTCAAGTGCGCTACCAAGCTGCGCCACGTCCCGTGGTCTCGGTGCCTGCAGCGGGGCCTGGGGGGCTCTGCTGTGGGCTTCTCGACCTTGTCTCCGGTTGTCCCGGCGACGTGGAAAACAATACAGCACGTCGGGGGGTGCTCGCTGCCAGGTTCGGGGGTGGGTGGGTCAGGGGGTGGGGTGGCGGGCGTCGTAGGTGAGGAAGGCGGGGCGGCGGGCGGCGAGGAGGAGGACGGCGGCGACGCAGGCGAGGCCGCCGGTGATCACGGAGGTGGCGGGGTTGGTGAGGGCGGCGACGGTGCCGGATTCGAAGTCGCCGAGGCGGGGGCCGCCGGCCACGACGACGATGAAGATGCCTTGGAGGCGGCCGCGCATCTCGTCCGGGGCCGCGACCTGCATCATCGTGTTGCGGAAGATCATGCTGACGGTGTCCGCGCAGCCGGCGACCGCGAGCAGCAGGAGGCCGAGCCAGAGGTTGTGGAGGGCGCCGAAGGCCGCGATGGCCAGGCCCCAGGCGGCGACGGCGGTGAGGACGGCGACGCCCTGGCGGTGCACGCGGCTGACCCAGCCGGAGAAGAGCGCGCCGATCAGGGCCCCGACGGCGGGGGCGGAGACCAGCAGGCCGACGGTACCGGCGTCGCCGCCGTAGAAGGTGACCGCGATGGCCGGGAAGAGGGCGCGTGGCATGCCGAAGACCATGGCGGCCAGGTCGGCGAGGAAGCTGGTGCGCAGGTTGGGCTGCTCGCGCAGGAAGCGGAGGCCGTCGAGGACGGAGGCGCGGCCCTTGCGGTCGCCGAGCGGGCGCATGGCGGGCAGGCGCCACATCGCGTAGAGGGTGCCGGTGAAGGCGACGGTGTCGATCAGGTAGGCGGCCTGGGCGCCGTACGTGCCGATGAGGACGCCGCCGAGCATCGGGCCGACGGTGAGGCCGAGGTTCATGCTGACGGTGTTCAGGGCGTTCGCCGCCGGGAGCTGGTGGCTGGGCACCAGGCGGGGGATCATCGCGGACCGGGCGGGCGAGCTGACCGCGAAGAAGCCGGCCTGGACGGCGACGGCGGCGTACAGGACGGCGACCAGCCCGAGGCCGGCCAGTGCCTGCGCTGCCAGGACGGCGGAGACGACCGCCAGGCCGGCCGAACCGATCAGGCCCAGCTTGCGCCGGTCGACGGTGTCGGCGATCGCGCCGCCGTAGAGGCCGAAGGCGACCAGTGGGACGAGGGAGAAGATGCCGACCAGGCCGGTCGCGAAGGCGGAGCCGGTCAGGTCGTAGACCTGGACGGCGACGGCGACGGCCGTCATCTGTTGGCCTATGGAGGAGACGGCCTGCCCGGCCCAGACCCTGCGGTAGTCGGGGAGGTCGCGCAGCGGGCTGAGGTCGGCGAACGCCCGCCGGTACCAGGGTGTGTCGGGATCGGGTTCCGGCTCGGCGGCGGACTGCGAGGGGGAGGACGAGGAGGGCGCGGGAGACGAGGGGGAGGCGGGTGAGGGGGGCGGCGTGGAATGTTGACCGTTTGACATAGCCCCCATGCTCCGCGCCGCTCCCGGACGGCCTCGCACCGGGGCCGGTCCCTGCAACGCTCCGGCCGGGGCCGGTCCGAGCAGAGCTCCGGCCCGGGCCGCTCCCACCCCGCCCGGGCCGCTCCCGACTACGAGCCCCGGGCTACGAGTTCCCGGCCACCCGCTCCCGGCCACCCGCTACCGGCTCAGCACCTGCCGCTCCCCCGCCTCCACCGCGAAGTCCAGCCGGTTGCCCGGCGGCGGGAAGGGGCAGATGAAGTGGTCCGAGAAGGCGCACGGCGGCAGGTAGGCCCGGTTGAGGTCGAGGACGGTGCGGCCTTCGGCGTCGGGCGCGGGCAGGGTGATGAAGCGGAAGCGGTAGGTGTCGATGCCGCTGGTGGCGTCGGCGATCACGCCGCTGAGCAGCTCGCCGGACCGGCTGACGGTCAGGGTGCGGTGCTCGCCCGCCACGGTGAAGGCGATCTGCCCGGAGACGGCCAGCGGGCGTTCCCGGCCGTCGGCGTTCGGGACCACGACCGACCGCTCGTCGTCGTCCTCGAACGGGGTGAAGACGGCGGGCACGGCCCACTCGGGCGCGTACGGGTAGGCGGAGATGCCCGCGAACGCGATCCGGCGGGGTGCGGCCGGGTCGAAGACCCGCAGCGCCAGCTCGCCCTCGCGCTCGATCGGGACGAGCAGCAAGGCGCCCAGGGTGGCGGTGTCGGCGGCCGGGTCGGTGTCCGGGCGGAGCAGCACCTCGCCGTCCACCGGTTCGCCGGCGCCGTCGACCGTGATGCCGTCGGAGGCCGCCGCCCGGACCCGGACGCCCTCGGCGTCGGCCCACCAGTGCCCGGGCAGGCCGGGGATCTCGGCGGGCTCGGGCTCCAGCCAGTGCGTGCCGGTGAGTGCGAGCTGTCCGTGCTGCGCGCTCACCGACGCCGCCCGGCCGTCGCTCCAGTGCTTCCAGTCCTCCGCGGCTGTCGCCGTCATCGGTCCACCCTCCCGGTCGGTTCGCGGACGGTCCGCTGTTCGGGCCGCCCCTCTCGGTCATCCACAACACCGTCCGCTCGGACGGATCATTCCCGTCGGCCGGAAACCGTCGAAACCGCAACACGGCGGCAATGCGCCGACACGCGGCACAACACGGAGCACGGAACCGGCCACACAGCACCTACCCGTCCATCTCCTACCCGTCGCGGCGCTTCTGCGGACGGAACAGCCCCTCCTGCACCACAGACACGACCAGTCGGCCGTGCCGGTCGAAGATCTGCCCGCGTGCGAGGCCGCGCGCGCCGTGCGCGATCGGGGACTCCTGCTGGTACAGCAGCCAGTCGTCCGTCCGGAACGGCTGGTGGAACCACATCGCGTGGTCGAGCGAGGCCATGTCGAAGTTCCGCTCGCCCCACAAGGGCTCGACCGGGGCGCGGACGGCGTCCAGCAGCGTCATGTCACTGGCGTAGGTGAGGGCGCAGACGTGGATCAGCGGGTCATCCGGCAGCCGGCCGTTGGTGCGCAGCCAGACGCCGCTGCGCGCCTCGACACCCTCCAGTTCCTCCTTGGTCCAGCGCAGCCGGTCGACGTAGCGGATGTCGAAGGGCTGGCGGCGGCTGATGAACGGGGGCAGCTCGCCGAGCCGGGAGCCGACCTCGTCCAGGGCGCTGGGCAGGTCCTCGGGGGCGGCGACGGGCGGCATCGGGTACTGGTGCTCGATGCCGCCCTCCTCGGGTCTGTGGAAGTCGGCGGTGAGCGCGAAGATCGACCGGCCGCCCTGGATGCCGAGCACCCGGCGGGTGGTGAAGGAGCGGCCGTCGCGGATCCGGTCGACCTGGTAGACGATCGGCAGGCCGGGGACCCCGGGGCGCAGGAAGTAGGCGTGCAGCGAGTGGACCGGGCGCTTGTCGTCCACCGTGCGCCCTGCCGCGACCAGCGCCTGCCCGGCGACCTGGCCGCCGAACGTCCGTTGCAGCGCCTCCTCGGGGCTGCGCCCACGGAAGATGTTGAGTTCGATCTGCTCAAGGTCGAGCAGATCGACAAGGTCGTCGACAGGGGTTCCCATGCGTATTTTTCCTCTCCGGATTCCGAACGAATTCTCCAGCTCACTCGAATTGTCCGGCGACCCAGGTCATTCCCGCTCAGCCGTCCGGAACTCCCGGTTCACTCGAACGAGTAGACGAGTAGCCGAGCGGACACGATCGGGCACCAGCGAACACGGGCAGCCACGGGCAGACACGAGCAGGCACGGGCAGCGGGAGACGACCCCACCGCTTCCCGGGCCTACTCCCCCAGGCCCGACTCCCTGACCGTGATGTTGAGCCGCCCGACCAGGCCCAGCGCCGGATCGGCCGTGCCCGGTAGCGTCCGCACCACCCCGTGGTACGCGAACCGGGCCGGACCGCCGAACACCAGCAGGTCCCCGCTGCGCAGTTCCAGGTCGGTCCACGGCCGGGTCCTGGTCTCGGTGTTCCCGAGCCGGAAGACGCAGTCGTCGCCCAGCGAGAACGAGACCACCGGTGCGTCCGCCCGCTCGTCGCGGTCCTGGTGGAGCCCCATCTTCGCGCCGTGCGCGTAGTGGTTCACGATCGCGATGTCCGGCTCGTACGACGCCGCGCCCGCGACCTCCCCCAGCGCGGCTCCGTACGCCTCGGCGACGGCCCTGCGCGCCAGCCCGCCGAGCAGCGGCGGGAACGGCTTGACGGGCGCGCCGTCCTCGGCTACCCGCCGGTACCCGTACGGGTACCAGTGCAGGCCGAGGCTCACCATCCGGACGGACATCATCCCGCCGGTGGGCATCCGCACGGCGTGCAGGCCGGCCGGCGGGCGGGCCCACTCCCGGCAGGCGGCGACCAGGCGGCGCTGCGAGTCGAGGTCCAGCCAGCCGGGCAGCAGGACGGTGCCGGGGGCCGGCTCGGAGCGCTCGCGCGCGGCCGGGGACCCGCCCGGGTCGCTGAACAGCTCGCCCTGGATCACCCCACCATCCTCCCGCACCGCGACGACCCGGGCCCGGGCCCGGCCCCCGACCCCACCGGCACCGCCACCGCCACCGCCACCGCCACCGCCGGAAGCACCCCCGAGCGGCTCCGACCTCCCGCAAGCCGGAGGGACCCGGACGCCGCGAAACGCCGACGGCCGCTCCCCCGACCGGCGGAAGGACCCGCGCGGCGGAGAAGCGGCCGTGAAAGCCGTGCACGTCGGCACTGGGGCACGTCGGCACTGAGGCAGGTCGGCACGGGGGCACACCGACACCGAGGCACAT
Organism: Kitasatospora sp. NPDC058444; assembly: GCF_042721415.1. Taxonomy (NCBI): domain Bacteria; kingdom Bacillati; phylum Actinomycetota; class Actinomycetes; order Kitasatosporales; family Streptomycetaceae; genus Kitasatospora; species Kitasatospora sp. NPDC058444. The sequence continues at coordinate 22,676 of NZ_JBHXLL010000049.1, forward strand.
CAGTACCCGATCGGGCACCGCGCGACCGACGCCGGCCACGCACAGGACCTCAGTGCCCGGGCAGACCTCAGATGCTGAGGGTCTGGCCCGGGAAGATCAGGTCCGGGTTGCCACCGATGACCTTGGCGTTGTTCTGGTACAGGTCGTGCCAGTCCAGGCCCTGCGCGGCGGCGATGGAGCTCAGGGTGTCACCGGCCTTGACGGTGTAGTCGCCCTTGGCGGCCGGCTTGGCGTCGTTCGAGCGGTTCCAGGACTTGGCACCCTGGTCGGCCTTCGGCGCGGACTTCTCTGCGGCAGCCTTCGGGGCCTCGGCAGCCTTCGGCGCGGCCTTCGGGGCCTCGGCGGCCTTGGGGGCGGCCTTCGGGGCCTCGGCCGGCTTGGCGGCGGCCTTCGGGGTCTGGGCCGGCTTGGCGGCGGTCGAGCCGGAGGTGGAGCCCGCCGAGGTGTCGACGGCGGCCGGGGCGCCGCCCTTGGTCAGACCGGCCTTGACGGAGCAGACGGGCCAGGCGCCCGGGCCCTGCGAGGCGAGGACCTTCTCGGCGACGGCGATCTGCTGCGCCTTGGTGGCCAGGTTGGCCTGCGAGGCGTAGGCGGTGCCGCCGAAGGCGGCCCAGGTGCTGGAGGTGAACTGCAGACCGCCGTAGAAACCGTTGCCGGTGTTGATGGCCCAGTTGCCGCCGCTCTCGCACTGGGCGACGGCGTCCCAGGTAGAGACGGAGGCGGCGGAGGCCGAGGTGGCCGTGACGAGGCCGGCCACCGGCAGGGCCGCGACAGCGGCGCCCGCCACAACGGCCATCCGAACGCGGTTGCGCTTGGTGGCGGTGGAGATGGTGGCAGCGGCGGTCTCGTTACGGAAGGTCATGGGGTTCCTCTCGACAGCCCCGGGCGGGCATGCGGAACCAGACCCTCGGAAGGGCCGTGATCGCTTGCCGCGTCCGTCGGACGGCCGTGCACGTGTCGGACGTGCCGCTGCCGCCCCGGCCACCCAGCCACTCGCCGGCGACCTGTTCGAGCGATCGCGTCGGCGGGCACCTGCCGCACCCGGCGGACCGGGGGGCTGTGCGTCGGGGGTGAACCCGGGTGGCGCTCGTTGCGCCGACGAAGAAGCTACGAGCCGGTCGGCGGGGAAGCCAAAACTTCAACGGTCTTCCCAGCTCAGCCAAGGGTTACCGGCGGTAATGACCAGGCAATCATGCCCGAAATGTCCGCTTTAGCCGTCGATTCCTAGATCAAACATCCGCGCCACGTGACTCACCTCACTGTTTGATTCCGGCAGTCCCGGCACCGACATCGACAGATTGCGACCACAGGAACACGCCGTGCGGTCGGATCCGACGCAATTCCCGTCAGCCTCGACGGGCACCCGTGACGCCTGACACAAGGGCCCGTTGGGCATGGCGACCTCTCCGTGTCCGCCCCCGAACCCCCATCCGCACCCATCCGAGGAGACCCTGTGCCGCGCATGCTCGACGTCAGCGACGAGGTCCGGTCCGAGATCGGCGACGACGAGGCCGACCGCCTGCTAGGTGGCGACCGCGCCCCCGACGGCTACGAGTGCACCTCCTGCCGGACCCCCGGCGACGCGCACGTGGAGCCCACCAGCACCGTGCTGTTCATCGGCGAGGAGACCGCCGTCCTCGCCTTCGCGCACGCCCGCTGCATCCCTTCCCAGGTCGTACCGGTCTCCGAGGAGCAGCTGGCCGGCGCCGTCCGCAGCATCAGCCAGTCCCAGCCCGGCGGCCCGGACCTCGCCGCCCCCGCCCCCGCGCCGGCTCCGGCCCCGTCCCCGGCGGCCGCGCCCCCCGGCCCCGCCCCGACCCAGCCGGCCGCGCCCGGCCAGGCCGCCATCCTCGGCATCACCTGCGGGCTGGTGCTGCAGGGCAAGGTCGGACACGCCTCGCTGGTGGTCGAGCCGACCGGGCCGGTCGGCCGCCCCGGCAGCACCTCGGGCGAGGACGAGTTCCTCGACCTGCTCCAGGACGCCGGCTTCCAGCCCGTCACCGACCTGGACGAGACCCCGGATCAGCTGCCCGGCTGGTCCGTCCTGGTCGCGATGGGCAAGCTGCACGCGATCCTCCAGCCCGCCGCGGCCGGCGGCAGCACCGGCTGGTGGCAGGCGCACCAGCCGCTCCAGGTCACCGACGCCTGGCGGATGGCCGCGAGCCAGCTGTCCCAGGTGACGATGTACGCCGTGCCGGCCGGCATGGTCGGCCGGCAGCCCCGCGAGGACCTGCTGCGGCAGGCTCTGGAGCGGGCGGTGGCGCTGGGTCAGGTGGTCTCCGCCTCCCTCCCGCTCGCCGGCACCTGATCCGGCTCGGCGCCCTGCCCCGCCCGACCCGCCGGAAGGCGGCCACCCACCCCCGTGGCCGCCTTCCGGCGTGCGCGCGCCCGGCACGCCCTGCCCGTGCCCGTCCGCGTCCCCGTGTCAGCGTGCCCGCTCGTCCGCACTCCGGCGCGTCGCCGTCGCTACCACCACGGCCTTGCGCCCCCGCACTGCCCAACCCGACCCGGCGCACCGTACGGTCGGCACACCGGCGCGTCCACGTTCCGACCGGCGCTTCCTCCCCCTCCACGCTCCGGCGTGTAGAGGCGCCCACGCTCCCACGTCCCGCATCCCCCGCCCCTCTCGCTCGTTGGCCCCTACGTGTACAGCTACGACGTCTCCGCGTCCCCCGGCCGGTCCGCCACCGCCTCGCGCTCGATCCCGGGCATGCGCCCGTCGTACGACGCCGAGCACCCGCACTCCGCCACGCCGATCTACGACGAGCTGTACTCCGAGTACCGGCGCCTCTTCCGTGCCCTGCCCGGCGACCGCTCGGGGGAGGAGGACCTGAAGTTCACCGGCTTCGCGGTCCGCGACAGCTACCCACTGCTCGGCGAGCAGCAGCAACAACAGCAACAGCAGCCGTACCCGCCCCAGCAGCAGGCCTTCCACACCCTCGCGGGCCACGTGCCGGGCCTCCCCCAGTTCATGCCGGGCCCCCAGCACCACGGATCCGGACCGACCGGCGGCCAGCAGCACGGCCACGCCGGTGCCCAGCCCCACAGCCACAGCCACAGCCACAGCCACAACGGCGCTCACACCGGGTCCGCCCACGCCAACACCCACACCAACACCCACCCCGGCAGTCACCCAGCCACGCACACGGCCGGCAATCCCTCCGGCACGCACGCCGCCGGAAGCCACCTCACCGGCCGTCACCACGGCCACTCCGGCGGCCACGCCGAGCCCGCCGTCACCACCCCCGCACACGCCTCCGCCCCTGCCCCCGCCCCCGTCGGCGACGGCCCGGGCCACACCGCCACGGCCCCCTCCCAGGACCAACCCGCCCTCTCCGCCGCCCAGTTCACCAACGGCCAGGGCTGGGTCGCGACCGGCTACCTGGGCGCGGCCCCGCACCCGATGCCGGTCCCCGCACCCCCGCCCCCGGCGCCGCCCGCACCCGCCCCGGTGATGGGCACGGTCGACGGCCTCGCCCCCACCCGGCCCTCTGGCGGCCGGCACCGTCAGATGCTCTCCCTGCCTCCGGGCCCCACCGCCGACCACCGCTGACCACCGCTGACCTACCGCCGAGAACCGCCGACGCCCGCCCGCCCTACACACCACGGAGGCCCGCGCCTGACCAGCGCCAGGGCCAGCGCCAGCGCCGAAGGCGGCCCCCACCCCGAAAACGCCGGAGGGCCCCGCCACCACCATGGCGAGGCCCTCCGGCCGTAGGTCAGCGGACCGGTCACTCCTGCCCGCTGCTACCCCTACGACTACGACTACTGCTACTTCTACTTCTTCTTGCGCTTCTCCCGGACCCGCACCGAGATCGAGATCGGCGTCCCCACGAACCCGAACTCCTCCCGCAGCCGGCGCTCGACGAAGCGTCGGTAGCCGGCCTCCAGGAAGCCCGAGGCGAACAGCACGAAGCGCGGCGGACGAACGCCGGCCTGGGTGCCGAACAGGATGCGCGGCTGCTTGCCACCACGGATCGGGTGCGGGTGGGCGGCGACCAGCTCGCCGAGGAAGGCGTTCAGGCGCGCGGTGGGGATGCGGGTCTCCCAGCCCTCCAGCGCGGTCTCGATCGCCGGGACGAGCTTCTCCATGTGCCGGCCGGTCTTGGCGGAGACGTTGACCCGCGGGGCCCACTGCACCTGGACGAGGTCGCGCTCGATCTCGCGCTCCAGGTAGTAGCGGCGCTCATCGTCGAGCTGGTCCCACTTGTTGTAGGCGACGACGACGGCGCGCCCGGCCTCGACGGCCATCGAGATGATCCGGGTGTCCTGCTCGGCGAGGGTCTCGCTGGCGTCGACCAGGACGACCGCGACCTCGGCCTTCTCCAGCGCGGCGGCGGTGCGCAGCGAGGCGTAGAAGTCGGCGCCGGCGGTGAGGTGGACGCGGCGGCGGATGCCGGCGGTGTCCACGAACTTCCAGGTCTTGCCACCGAGCTCGATCATCTCGTCGACCGGGTCACGGGTGGTGCCGGCCAGCTCGTTGACGACGACGCGCTCCTCGCCGGCGACCTTGTTCAGCAGGCTGGACTTGCCGACGTTGGGCCGGCCGATCAGCGCGATGCGGCGCGGGCCGCCGGGGGCGGCGTCGCCGAAGGTCTGCGGCGGGGCCTCGGGCAGCGCGTCCATGACGGCGTCCAGCAGGTCGCCCGAGCCGCGGCCGTGCAGGGCCGAGACCGGGTACGGCTCGCCGAGGCCGAGCGACCACAGGTAGGCGGCCTCGGCCTCGGTGGAGGGGCCGTCGACCTTGTTGGCGCACAGGACGGTCGGCTTGCCCGCCCGGCGGATGATCTTGATCAGGGCCTCGTCGGTGTCGGTGGCGCCGACGGTGGCGTCCACCACGAACAGCACCGCGTCGGCCTGCTCGATGCCCAGCTCGGCCTGGGCGGCCACCAGGGCGTCGATGCCGAGGACGTCGATCTCCCAGCCGCCGGTGTCGACCACCTTGAAGCGGCGGCCGTTCCAGCTGGCCTCGTAGGTGACCCGGTCGCGGGTGACGCCTGGCTTGTCCTCGACCACGGCCTCGCGGCGGCCGATGATGCGGTTCACCAGGGTCGACTTGCCGACGTTCGGGCGGCCGACCACGGCCAGCACCGGCAGTCGGACGTGCTCGGCACCGTCCACGGCGTCGAGGCCGTCGAGGTCGAAGCCCTCTTCGGCGGCGAGTGCCATGAACTCGGCGTAGTCGGCGGCGTCCAGCTCACCGTGGCCGGTGGCGGCGTGCTCTGCGGTCATGTTCGTCTGTTCCGTTTCCCGGCCCGGCCCTTCCCAGGGGCGTGCCGTGCGTACCTGCCCCACTCGGGGCAGCGCGATGGGTTGTCTCCGCGGCGCCTCGACGGCCCGCGGTTCACTTCAGTGGCTGGTCGGCGGCCGTTGGCCGGCGGCCCTTGGTCGACAGTCGCCGATCGGCGGCCGTCGGCCGACCGTCACGGGACGGCAGCCGGTCGTCGGCCGGTCAGACCGAGGACAGTCCGGCCCGCGCCTCCACCAGCCCGGCGATCCGGTCGATCACCTGCTCCAGGGTGAGGTCGCTGGTGTCCACCAGGACGGCGTCCGCGGCCTGGGTCAGCGGGGCCGTCTTCCGGGAGGAGTCGGCGGCGTCGCGGCGGGCGAGGTCGGCGGCCATCGCGGTGATGGTCGCCTCGTCCACGCCCTTGGCGCGCAGCTCGGCCGCCCGGCGCGAGGCCCGGGCCTCCTCGGACGCGGTCAGGAAGACCTTGACGGTGGCGTCGGGGAACACCACGGTCCCCATGTCACGCCCCTCGGCGACGATGCCGCGCTCGGCGACCTCGGCGCAGCCGCGCTGCAGCTCCACCAGCCGGGACCGTACGGCCGGCACCGCGGACACGGCGCTGACCTTGGCGGTCACCTCGGGGCCGCGGATCGGGCCGGAGACGTCCTGGCCGTCCACCGTTATGGTGGGGCCGTCGGCGTCGGTGCCCGAGACGATCACCGGCTTGCCGCACGCGACGGCCACCGCCTCCGGGTCGTCGACGTCGACGTCGTTGGCCAGCATCCACCAGGTCATCGCCCGGTACATGGCGCCGGTGTCCAGGAAGCTCAGGCCCAGCCGGGCGGCGACCGCCCGCGAGACGGTCGACTTGCCGGAGCCGGAGGGTCCGTCGATGGCGACGACGACCGGGGCGTGCGCTCGGTCGGCAGTGTCCACGGGGCGAACCTCTCTCTGAGCATGGGAGCCGGAGCCTGGGGAGGCGGACGGCCGGGGATTGTCTCCCTCAAGGTTAATGGACCGCCGCCGTGACTCTCTCCGCCGCCGTCCGGCCCGGCCGGCATGTAACCGGCACCATGAGTGATACCGGTTACGGACGAGGCCGCTCCCCCGGAAAGCCCAGCGCACTCAGAGCACCCAGGACACCCGGAGCGCCCAGGACACTCGGGACACCCAGAGCATCCGGGACGCCCAGGACGCCCGGGACAACTCAGGACACCCGGACCCTCAGTCCCGCACGCTCCACCCGCTCGCCCGCAGCGCCTTCGTCAGCCGCTTCACCGCCGTCGGCGCCACCGACAGCTGGACGAAGCCGACCTGCTGCCCGGTCGAGTGCTCGATGACGACGTCCTCGATGTTGACCCCGGCCTCGCCGACCTCCCCGAACAGCCGGCCGAGCTCGCCCGGCTGGTCGCCCAGCACGACCGCCACGGTCTCGTACCGGGTGGGCGGCGCACCGTGCTTGCCGGGGATGCGGGCCTGACCGGTGTTGCCGCGCCGCATGACCTCCACGATCCCGGCCGCGCCGGCCTGGCGCTCGCTCTCCTCGACGGCTTCCATGGCGCGCAGCGCGGTGACCGTCTCGCCGAGGTCGCGGGCGACCCCCTCCAGCACGTCGGCGACCGCGCCCGCGTTGGCGGAGAGGATGTCGACCCACATGCCGGGGTTGGAGGCGGCGATCCTGGTGACGTCGCGCACGCCCTGGCCGGAGAGCCTTATGGCGGTCTCGTCGGCGTTCTCCAGCCGGGCCGCGACCAGCGAGGAGACCAGCTGCGGGGCGTGCGAGACCAGGGCGACCGCCCGGTCGTGCTCGGCGGCGTCCATCACGATCGGCACCGCGCCGCAGAGCGCGACCAGCTCCAGCGCGGCGTTGAGCGTCTCGGTGTCGGTGTCCTCGGTCGGGGTGAGCACCCAGGGACGGCCCTCGAAGATGTCGGCACGGGCGGCCAGCGGGCCGGACCTCTCGCGGCCGGCCATCGGGTGACTACCGATGTAGTGGGCGGTGTCGCAGCCGAGCTCGGCGATCTCGCTGCGCGGACCGGCCTTCACGCTGGCGACGTCGGTGTACCAGTGCGCCAGGTTGCGGCGCTGGCAGTCGGCGAGCACCTTGCCGACCAGGGCGGGCGGGACGGCGATGATCGCCAGGTCCACCGGGCCGTCGACCGGGTCGGTGATGCCCGCGCCGAGCGACTCGGCGGTGCGGGCCGCGTCCGGGTCGGCGTCCTCCAGATGGACGGTCAGACCGCGAGCGGTCAGCGCGAGCGCGGCGGAGGTGCCGATCAGTCCGGTGCCGACGACGACGGCAGTGCGCATGGCGGGTCGCTCTCCTCATCACGATTCTCGACAGGTGCCGGAACCGTCCGGGAGCACCCGCGCCCCATCCTCCCTCATCCACGCCGCCGAAGTCCCCACCCACCACCCGGCAACCGGAGCGGCGGCCCGGCAGCTTCCGGCACCGGCAACCGCCGCGGGCCCACCCCCGTCCCCCTCAGCACACACGCCGTACCAGGAAATCCTGCGACGCCCGCACCGAAGCCGGGCAGACTGGCCGCCCGGGGGGACGGCGCCGACGGCACGGAATGTGGGCAACGCGGAAGAAACAGACCGACAGCGGCACGACGAGGCATGACAAGCACGACGCGACGAGCACCACGCAACGCGCGCCACACGACGACCACCGCACGACAAGCACCACAGGACGAGCACCACGCCACCGGCGCCACGCGGCGGGGACCACGGCGGGGAACACGCGAACGAAGGGGTTGCGCATGGACGATCAGCACAACGGCCGGAGCGGGCAGTCGAAACCGCCGACCGTACCGGCCCACCCGTCGGTCCTGGACTCCGTCGTGGTGTACGCCGAGGGCGCGGTGTGCCGCCGACGGGCCACCGTCCCGGTCCCACCCGGTGGGCGGCTGCGGCTGACCGGCCTGCCCGCCGCCCTGGACGGCCGCTCGCTGCGCGCCCGGGTGCTCGCCGGACCGGCCGGAACCGCCGTCACCGAGGCCCGGCTGGAGCTGCTCCCCGAACTCCGCGAGCCGGACGAACTCCCGGACCTGAAGCGGGTGTTGGACGAGGCCACCGAGCGCCGCAGCGTGCTCGCCGAACGCCACCGGCTGGTCCTGGCCTCGATCGCCGAGACCGCCGCACTGCGGGCCGTCCCGCCGCAGCGCCGACGCGACGAGCCGCTGCGCCGCACGCCCGCCGACGCGTGGCTGGAGCTCGCCGACTTCGTCGACGAGCGGCTGTCCCGGCTCCAGAGGCGGGCCGAGGAGCTCACCCGGGAACTGGAACTCGCCGATCACGAGCGCGACTTGGCCGCCGACCGGCTGGAGCGCGCGTCCACCCCCGACCGGGTCGACGCGGTCGGCACCAGCACCACCGTCCTGCTCACGCTCACCACCGGGGGCACCCCCGACGGCGCCCACCCCGACCTCAACCCGGACCAGGACCTCGTCCAGGACCAGGACCTCAGCCAGGACCAGGAGCTGGAACTGGAACTGGAACTGGAGTACGGCGTCCCCGCCGCCCGCTGGGTGCCCGCCTACCGGCTCTCCTACCGGACCGGCTCCGACACCGCCCACCTGGTCCTGCGCGCCGCCGTCGCCCAGCGCACCGGCGAGGACTGGACGGGCGTGCGCCTCGCCCTGTCCACCGCCGACCTCGACCGCCGCACCGACCTGCCCCGGCTCGCCTCGCTGCGGATCGGTCGCAGCCAGCCCGCGCCGCCGCCCTCCGGCTGGCGCGAGCCCCCGGCCGGTCTGAGCGACCTCTTCACCGGCTACGACGCGGCGCACACCGACCGCCCCGTCCCGCGCCACCGCCCGATCGCCGTCTCCGCCCTGACGCCCGCCCCCGCGGCCCCCGCCGCCCCCGTCACCCGCCCCGCCCGCGCCGGAGGCGCCGCTCCGGGCGGCCCCCGCGCCGAGGCGGCCTTCGCGGCCGACGAGCCGATCGCCGACGGCCCGTACGGCGGCGGCCCGTACGGCGGCGGCCTGCTGAGCGCCGACGAGCCGATGCCCCCGCCACCGGGCGCCCCGGGCGGCTTCGCCGGCTACGGCGCCCCGCCGCCGGTGCCCGTCCCGGTCGCCGCCTCGGCCCCGGTGCCGCAGGCTCCGGGCGGTCGACCGTCCGCGAAGGCCCGCCGCCGCGTCGGCCACGCCGCCCCGCCCCCGCCGCCGTCCGGCCTCGCCCCGGACGCCACCCTGCTCGACTACCCCGACCTCGTCCTGGCCGGCCCGGAGGAGCCCGCCGCCCGGCGCGGCACCCTGCACCCCCGCCCCGAGCGGATCCGCCGCGCGGAACAGGACTGGACAGCGTTCGGCGGGGCCGGTGACAGCGGCACCGTCCAGCTGCGCGCCCTCGCCCTGCCCCGGCACGCCGTCGCGCCCCGTGAGTCGGCCGGTTCCTTCGACCACCGCTTCGACGCCGCCGCCCCCGCCGACATCCCGTCCGACGGCACCTGGCACACCGTCACCGTCGGTGAGATCCCCCTCGCCGTCCGGCCCGAGTACGTCACCGTCCCCGCCGTCGAGGAGAAGGTGTACGCGACCCTGGTGCTCGCCAACCGCACCGACCAGGCCGTCCTGGCCGGTCCGGCCGAGGTCACCGTGGACGACGAGTTCCTGCTCACCGCCGCCCTGCCCACGCTGGCGCCCGGCGGCACCCGGCGGCTGGGCATCGGCGTCGCCGAGAGCATCGAGGTGGCGCGCCGCACCGAGCTGCGCGAGTCCGCCACCGGCATGCTGAAGGGCAACAGCACCGTCCTCGACCACCGGGTGCACGTCCAGCTGGCGAACCGGCTCGGACGCGCCGTCACGGTGGAGGTCCGCGAGCGGGTGCCGGTCACGTCCGACGCCGAGATCCGGATCGAGGAGCGGGCCGACTGGCACGCGCCGACCGTCTCCACGCCGGACTGCCCGCCCAGCACCCGGCTCTGGCGCGTCGACCTGCCGCCGGGCGGACGCACCGAGCTGGACGGCGGCTACCTGATCAAGATCCCGGCCGGAAAGGCCATCGTCGGCGGAAACCGGAGGAACTGAGCGATGACCGTCGAGACCCTTCCCCTCCCCGTCACCGCCGTGACCTGCCTGGAGGACCGCGGCCAGGTCGAACGCACCACGACGGTCGGGCTCACCGCGGGCGTGCAGCGGCTGCGCCTCGGCCCGCTCACCGCACTCGCCGTCGACCGCACCCTGCGCGCCGAATCCGCCACCGACGGCGTCCGGGTGCTGGACGCCCGGCTGGTGCGCGGCTGGGCCCCGCGCGCCCCGCTGCCGCCCGGGCCGGAGGACTCCGAGCTGCGCCACCGGCTGCACCGGCTCGACGCCGAGACCCGGCTGGCGGACCAGACCCGGTCCCGGCTGGAGGCCCGGCTGGCACTGCTCGCCCAGCTCTCCGCCGACCTGCTGCGCGAGATCGGCGAGGGCGCCGGCCTCGGCGAGCTCGAACCCAACCGCTGGGCCCGGGAGCTCGGCCGGGTGGACGCCGAGCGCGAGCGCTACGGCGAGGAGCTGCGCGCCACCCACTCCCGGCTGCGCCGCCTGGAGCAGGAGCGCTCACAGGCCCTGATCGCGCTGGACGAGGCCGAGGAGGAACCGGCCGAGCTGACCGCCCACCTGGAGCTCACCGTGGAGGCGGCGCGGCCCGGCCCCGCCGAGCTGACCGTCTCCCACCTGGTGCCCTGCGCCCTGTGGCGGCCCTCCTACCGGGCGACCCTGGACGGCACCGACCTGCGCCTGGAGTCGGAGGCGGTGGTCTGGCAGCGCACGGGCGAGGACTGGACGAACGTCCGGCTCACCTTCTCCACCGCTCGCTCCGCCCTCGCCACCGCCCCGCCCGCGGTCGCCGAGGACGTCCTGGTGCTGCGCGAGCGCACCGACGAGGAGCGCCGCACGGTCGAGGTCGAGCTGCGCGAGGAGGCGGTCGCCACCCTGGGCCCGGGTTCCGGGGTCCCGGGCGTGGACGACGGCGGCGAGGTCCGGGTACTGCCCGCCCCCGCGACCGCGACCGTACCCTCCGACGGCCGCGCCCACCGGGTGCCGCTGGGCGCCTTCACCGGGTCGGCGAGCAGCGAGTACGCCAGCGCCCCGGAGCTGTCCCCGCTGGTCACCCAGGTGGTCCGGTTCCGCAACACGGCCGGGCACCCGCTGCTGGCCGGCCCGGTCGAGCTGGTCCGCGGCAGCGGGTTCACCGGCCGCGGCGAGCTCCGCTTCACCGCCGCCGGCGCCGACGCCGAACTGTCCTTCGGCAGCTCGGACGGCTACCGGGTGGTCCGGGAGACCGAGGAGCGCCAGGCCACGGCCGGCCTCACCGGCCGCCAGACCACCACCCGGACGGTCCGGCTGCACCTGTCCCGCTTCTCCGGCCCGGAGGAGCGCGACGAGCGGATCGTCACGGTGCGCGAGCGGGTGCCGGTCTCCGAGGTGTCGGCGGTCGAGGTGCGACTGCGCAAGGAGGAGTGCTCCCCGGCGCCGGACTCCTTCGACGCCGAGGGCATCGTCCGCTGGGACGTCCCGCTCGCCCCGGGCGCCCGGCGCACCCTCACGCTGGTGTACGAGGTGTCCGCGTCCGCCAAGGTGGCCGGCCTCTGACCGCTACGGCCGCCCCCGGGTCGCCCGTCGGGCGGCTCGCGGGCGACCTACTGGCGACCTACTGGCGGCCTGCGGGCGCCGGCGGACACCGGCGGACACCGCCGTGCCGATGACGGCCGCTCAGGACCAAACCGGAGACAACGGGTAGAAAAGGAAGCATGATCCTCCACCTCGCTCCCCTGGACGACTGGCTGGCCGACCCCGGCCGCCCGTACGCCACCGCGTCACTGCTCACCGACGGGTTCATCCACTGCTCGGCGGACGAGCAGACGGCCCTCGCGGTGGCCAACGCCTTCTTCGCCGACACCCCCGACCCGCTGATGGTGCTGCTGATCGAGGAGTCGCTCGTGGAGCCGATGGTGAAGTGGGAGGCCCCGCACGGCGCACCGCCGCCCGGGGCCACCCCCGGAGTGCTGTTCCCGCACATCTACGGGCGGCTGAACCGCACCGCCGTGGTCGGCCTGGAGAAGGTCGAGCGCGGCCCGGACGGCCGCTGGGCCTCGCTCAGCCCCTGGAGCTGACGGGGACGTCACCCGGGGGGACGATCCCGACCGGGGTAGCGCCTCCTACAGCCACCCCCGCTCCCGGGCCGCCATCCCGGCCTGGAAGCGGGTGGTGGCGCCCAGCGAGCGCATCAGGCTCTGGAGGCGGCGCTGGGTGGTCCGGGCGCTCCAGCCGAGCGAGCGGGCGATCGACTCGTCGGTGAGCCCGGCCGCCAGCAGGCCCAGCAGCTTGCGGTGGTCGGCCTCCGGCCCCGACGCGCCGTCCGCGGCGCCGGCCTCCGCCTGCAGGCGCACGGCCCGCTCCCACTCCGCCTCGAACAGCGTGTCCAGCGCCTGGAGCAGCGCCGAGGGGTGGATCACGTACGCGGCGTCCAGCACGCTGTCGCCGACGCTGATCGGGATGATCGCCATCCGGTCGTCCGAGATGATCATCTTCATCGGCAGCGCCGGCCGGACCCGCGCCTCCTCGCCGTCCGCGACGCCGGCCAGGATGTTCTTCTCCAGCCGCCCCGGCCAGGCCACCGCCTCCCGGTCGTAGATCGTGCGGAACTTCACCCCCTCGCGCAGCCGCCGCCGCTGCAGGGGCATCGGCGCCACCGGGTCCTGGATGTACGGCGGACGGTCGAAGCCGCGCACCTGGTACCGGCTGGTCTCGGTGATGTGCTCCAGCCGCTGGGCGATCGCCTCGCCGCCCGTCAGCACCTCCACCGAGTGCGCCGGGTCGGTGTACCGCGAGGCCTCCCGGAAGGCGTCCATCAGCCGGTGCATCTCGGCCCTGGCGTAGCGCAGTTCCGACTCCCGGTGCCCGATCAGCGTGCCGATCGCGACGTCCGGGGGGACCGGCAGGTAGCGGTGCCGGTCCACCGGCGCCCGGGTGGCCATGCCCTGCTGCGCCAACCGGTCCAGGGCGCGCACGCTCTGCTGGAAGGTCAGCCCGCAGCTCTCCGCCAGCTCCTCCGCCGTGGACTGCGGGTTGGCCACCAGCGCCGCGTAGACCTGCCCGTCCGGCTCCGCCAGTCCCAGCGCGCCGAGGGCCTGTCCGCCGGCCCGCCCCAGTGCTGCATCGGACACGACGCCCACTCCCCCTGCTCGCCCGTTCCCGTTGGCCCGCTCCCGCCCCGGCCCGCGCGCCCCGTGCTGGCGCAGTCCCGCCACCGGGCGAGGCGGTGCTCCGGTGGCCATCCTCGGCCACGGATCATGGCGCTGACAAGGCCATGACCAGCGGTTGCGTCCCGGCTCACACGACGCGCCCGAAACATGGACCCCCGCCCGTGGACACCGGCGCACGCACGCCCACCCGTGGACACCGGCGCACGGACACCAGGGCGTGAACAGTCGCGCGTAGCGACCCGCCCGTGAACAGGCGCACCCGGGCATCCGCGCGTGAACACCAGCGCATGGGCGTCGCCTGTAAACACCCGCGCCACCCCCCGAGACGCCGGAGCCCCCGGCCGCAGCAAGTGCGGACGGGGGCTCCGGGGGAGCGGACGGGCCTACAGGCCGACCTCGCGCATCAGCTGGCCGACCTCCGGGTTGGTCAGGCGGCGCAGCCAGCCCGACTTCTGGTCGCCCAGGGCGATCGGGCCGAAGTGGGTGCGCACCAGCTTCTCGACCGGGAAGCCGGCCTCGGCCAGCATCCGGCGGACGATGTGCTTGCGGCCCTCGTGCAGGGTCACCTCGACCAGGTAGTTCTTGCCGACGTTGGAGATCACCTTGAAGCTGTCGGCGCGCGCGTAGCCGTCCTCCAGCTCCACGCCCTGGGCGAGCTGCTTGCCCAGGTCGCGCGGGATCGGGCCCTGGATCGCGGCCAGGTAGGTCTTGGTCACGCCGTAGCGCGGGTGGGTGAGGCGGTGGGCCAGCTCGCCGTGGTTGGTGAGCAGGATGATGCCCTCGGTCTCGGTGTCCAGGCGGCCGACGTGGAACAGCCGGGTCTCCCGGTTGGTCACGTAGTCGCCCAGGCACTGGCGGCCGTCCGGGTCCTCCATGGTGGAGACCACGCCGGCCGGCTTGTTCAGCGCGAAGAACAGGTAGGACTGGGTGGCGACGGTCAGGCCGTCGACCTTGATCTCGTCCTTCTGCGGGTCGACCCGCTTGCCCTGCTCGGTGACGCGCTTGCCGTTGACCTCGACCCGGCCCTGCTCGATCAGCTCCTCGCAGGCGCGGCGGCTGCCGACGCCGGCCCGGGCCAGCACCTTCTGGAGGCGCTCGCCCTCGGGCTCGCCGAAGGTCTTGGGCAGCTTGACGGCCGGCTTGTCGTGCCGGGCGAGGACGGCGTCCTCGATCTTGGCCTGGAGCTCGCGGGAGCGCTGCGGCTGGCGGCGCGGGTCGCCCGGGGCGCCCTGGCCCTCACGGCGCGGGCGCGGGGCCGGGCCGGGGCGCCGGCCGGCGTAGCCACCGCGGGCCGGGGTGGCGTTGGGGCCGCCGCCGTACTCGGGGCGGTCGTACTTGCGCTCCTCGGGCCGCAGCGGGCGGTCCGGGTAGCGGCGGTCGTCGCGCCGGTCGTCACGGCGGCCCTCGCGCCGGTCGTCACGGCCGTACGAGCCGCCCCGCGAACCCGACCCCGAAGCCGAGCCGCCGCGGCCACCGCCACCGCCGTACGAACCTCCGCGCGCGCCCGAGCCGCCGCGGCCGCTGCCGCCGCCGTAGGAGCTGCCGCCCCGGCCCCCGCCCTGTCCGCCGCGACCGCTCCCGCCGCCGCTGCTGTTCCTGCCGTTGCCACTGCTACGCATCAAAGTGTCCGTACGTCGTTCCGTCTGGGATGTGCGGTCGTTTCGGCCGACCTCACCGCCCCCTACCGATCGGGCCCGGCCCGACCGGCCTCGCCACTGCCGTCCGCGGCCTGCGCGGCAGCGGCGGCGACCGCCTCCGCGATCATCGTGCCCTCCAGGGACTCCGCTTCCACGTCGTCGACCTCGGGCAGGAAGGGAGCGAGCTCCGGCAGCTCGTCCAGGCCGCGGAGCCCCATCCGTTCCAGGAAGTAGTTCGTCGTCCGATACAGGATCGCACCTGTTTCGGGCTCGGATCCGGCCTCTTCCACCAGTCCTCGCTGTACCAGGGTACGCATCACGCCGTCACAGTTCACACCACGGACGGCGGAAACCCGCGATCTGGACACCGGCTGCCGGTAGGCGACCACCGCCAGAGTCTCCAGCGCGGCCTGGGTGAGGCGGGCCTGCTGGCCGTCCAGGAGGAAGCGGTCGACGGCCGCGGAACAGGTGTCCCGGCTGTAGAACCGCCAGCCGCCCGCGACCAGCCGCAGGTCGAACCCGCGGCCCTGGGCCGTGTACTCGGCGGACAGCTCGCGCAGCGCGGCGGCCACCTCCGCCCGGGGCCGCTCCAGCACCCCGGCCAGCCGTCCCTCCGCCACCGGCTCGTCGACGACCATCAGGACGGCCTCCAGCTCGGCCCGCAGCCCGGCGTCGGCGGATTCCGCTGCACCGGAAGTCGGCGGGGCCGACTTCTGATGCACGACACGCCCCTCCGCCACCGCCTCGCCCCCTGCCCGCCCCTCGGGCACAACGGGCTCGACGGGCTCGACGGGCTCCGCAGGCTCAACGAGCGCCACCGGCCCGACCGGCCCGACCGGCTCGACGGGCCCCACCGGGTCCGGCAGCAGCTCGAAGGCCGGCTCCAGCCACTCCTCGGCCCGCGGCCGCCCCGGCAGCCCCAGCGGGCGCCGCACCCGCCGCCCGCCCTCGTTCCCGCCGCTCATCGCCGCCCGTCCTCCTCGCCCTCGCCCGCCTCGCGCACATCGCCCGCTTCACCGGCCGGCCGGTCGAACTCGTCCGTCACCTCGACCGCTCCCCGGCCCTCCTCGGCCACCCAGCGCACCACCAGCTCGCCGAGCGCCTCCGGCTGCTCGAAGGCGAGCACCCGCTCCCGGTAGAGCTCCAGCAGCGCCAGGAACCGGGCGACCACCACCAGGTCGTCCGGCGCGTCCTCGACCAGCCGCTGGAACGAGGCCTCACCCAGCTCGGTGAGCAGCCCCACCACCAGGGAGGCCTGCTCGCGCACGCTCACCGGCGGGGAGTGGATGTGGTCCACGTACACGACCGGCGCCGGCCTGGGCCGCATGGCCTTGGCCGCCAGCTCGGCGAGCCGCTGCGGCCCGATGGTGATGACGACCTCCGGCAGCAGCTCCGCGTGCCGGGGCTCCAGGGCGGCGCTCCGGGGCCGGCGCAGCAGCTCGGCCGCCCAGCGTTCGCCGAACAGCGCCGCCGCCCGCTTGTACGCCCGGTACTGGAGCAGCCGTGCGAACAGCATGTCCCGGGCCTCCAGCAGGGCCAGATCCGCCTCGTCCTCGACCTCCGCCACGGGCAGCAGCCGGGCGGCCTTGAGGTCGAGCAGGGTGGCGGCCACCACCAGGAACTCGGTCGCCGCGTCCAGGTCCCAGTCCGGGCCCATCGCCCGGATGTGTGCCATGAACTCGTCCGTCACGGTGGCCAGCGCCACCTCGGTGACGTCCAGCTTGTGCTTGGCGATCAGGCTGAGCAACAGGTCGAAGGGACCCTCGAAGTTGTCCAGCCGTACCCGGAAGCCGCCCCGCGACCCGTTCTCGTCCCCGGCCGCACGCGCGGCGGCGGTGCTGGTGGAGCTGGTGGCGGAGGCGACGCTGGTGGCAGTGGCAGGGACGGCTGCTGGTCCGGCGGTACTGGGCATGACGGTCCATCTTCACCCGGCCCCGCCCCCGGCCCCGCCCCGGGGCCGCCGACACGCCGTCGCACCGGGCCCCGGACCGGCCTCCACCGGCCTCCGCCGGGCCCCCACCCGGCCTCCACCGGATGTCCGACCGGCGCCCACGGGCCCGCACGGGCCCGCACGAGCCCCTCGGCACGCCCCCGCCCCACCGAACCGGCCACAGGGTTCCACCAGAAGGTCCCACGCCCCCGGGAACGCCCCTCCGGAGCCCGACACGGCCCCGGCACGGCCCTCCGAGGCCGATCCTCGCCCAGGGTCCCGCGCAGCGCCTCCTCGGCGCCTCGCGCCCCCTCCGGGCCCCGCGCGCCCCCCGACGGCTCCCGACGGCCCCGCCTCCCGCCCGGCGGCCTCCCCACGCCGGGCCCGCGGCCCCTCGACATCCGGGCGGTACGGACCGCCCCCCTCGACGCCCGGCGGATACCGCCGACCGCCCTTGCCCGCCGCCTACCGGCCGCGCAGACGCCGAACCAGGATCGAGGCCTCGCCGCGCTGCTCCAGGTCCGCCAGGACGACCGCGATGGCCTCCCGGACGATCCGCCCGCGGTCCACGGCCAGGCCGTGCTCGCCGCGCAGCACCAGCCGGGTGTGCTCCAGGTCCATGAGCTCCTCGGCGGACACGTACACCGTGATCTTCTCGTCGTGCCGCTCGCGCCCGCTGGGCCGGCGCGGCGCGCGGCCGCGCGGCCGGGCACGACCGGCGGCACCGGGCTGCTCCTCGGCGGCACCCTGGTGCGTCCGGGCCGCCGGGGCGGAGCCGGCTCCGCGGCCGCCCTGGACGGCCTTCCCGGCGGTGGCGGCACCCGCGGCGGGTGCCGGCCCGAGGGCCGCACCGGACCGCTGGCCGGGCGGCTGCGCGGGCGCCGGCACCGAGGCGGCCGCCTGCTGCTCCGGCGTCACCTGCCGGTCGTCCCGGGCGCCCTGGGCCGACTCGGCGCCCTCGGCGCCGTCCGGTTGGCCGTTGACGGTCCGCGCGGTCTCCGGTCTGGATGCCTCGGCGGCCGGACGCGGCGCGAGGGAGGGCGACAGCGCCATCCCTCCCGTGGTCCGGAACAGCTCGTCGGCACCCGGGAGACTCACTCGGCGGGGCGGCACCGGTCGAGCACCTCCCTGGCGAGCTGGCGGTAGGCGGCGGCACCGACCGAGTTGGTCGCGTACGTCGTGATGGGCTCGCCGGCGACGGTGGTCTCCGGGAAGCGCACGGTGCGCCCGATGACGGTGTGGAAGACGTGCTCGCCGAACGCCTCGACGACGCGCGCCAGCACCTCGCGGCTGTGCACGGTGCGCGAGTCGTACATGGTGGCCAGGATGCCGTCCAGGCGCAGCTCGGGGTTGAGACGCTCGCACACCTTCTCGATGGTCTCGGTCAGCAGCGCGACACCGCGCAGCGCGAAGAACTCGCACTCCAGCGGGACGATCACGCTGTGAGCGGCCGTCAGCGCGTTGACCGTCAGCAGGCCCAGCGAGGGCTGGCAGTCGATGATGACGTAGTCGTAGTCGGGCAGCAGCGGCTTCAGGGCGCGCGCCAGCGCGGACTCCCGGGCCACCTCGCTGACCAGCTGCACCTCGGCGGCGGAGAGGTCGATGTTGGAGGGCAGCAGGTCCATGCCGGGGACCGCCGTCTTCAGCAGCACTTCATCGGCCGTCAGGCCCCGCTCCATGAGCAGGTTGTAGACGGTGACGTCGAGCTCCATCGGGTTGACGCCGAGGCCGACCGAGAGCGCGCCCTGCGGGTCGAAGTCGACGAGCAGCACCCGGCGGCCGTACTCGGCCAGCGCCGCGCCCAGGTTGATGGTCGACGTGGTCTTGCCGACGCCGCCCTTCTGGTTGCACATGGCGATGATCTGGGCGGGGCCGTGCTCGGCGACCGGTGCGGGGATCGGGAAGTACGGCAGCGGACGGCCGGTCGGGCCCACCCGCTCGCGGCGCTGTCGCGCGGCGTCGGGGGCCAGCGTGGCGGCGTACTCCGGGTCCGGCTCGTACTCGGCGTCCGGGTCGTCGTAGGCGCCGTAGGCGAACTCGCCGTAGGCCAGGCCGTAGGCCGCCAAGTCGGCGTCGTGATCGGTCACCGTGGTCACCTGTGCTGTGTTCTGGCGTGCTTCGAACGTACGGAGTGCGACCGAGCCGACCTCGGCCGAGCCCACGGAGGGCTGCCGGGCCCCGGGCTCCTCACTCGGCTGGCCGGCGGTGAGTTCCGCCAGTCCTGGCTGACCACCCCCGGGAGCAATTGTCGACTCATTCACAAGTCGTCTTACCTCCTTGGGCATCCAGGACTCTATGTCGATTCGTCAGCGTGGCAGCATGCCGACGGTTTGCGACTCTAGGCCGTTCAAGGCGTTCGCAGCAACACAATCCACGGTAGTGGGCAGGATGTGTCGAGTATCGAGCGGGCCGCTGTCAAGGGATGAGAGGGTCACCGGCCCCGACGTTTCCGGGGGCGGGTGACGTGACCGACGGATATTGACGACAGAGCGACCCGGCCGGTCGACCCGCTGATCACGGGCACGGCGAAGCCCCCGGCCCGAAGGGATCGGGTCGGGGGCGAACGACCGCCGGGCGGTCAGGGGGTTCAGGCGAGCACGCTCTCCAGGGAGACCGACTCCAGGCCGAAGGCCTCGGCCACGGCCGGGAAGGTGATCTGGCCCTCGTGCACGTTCAGGCCCTTGGCGAGCGCGGCGTCGCGGCGCAGCGCCTCCTTCCACCCGCGGTTCGCCAGCTCCAGCACGTACGGCATGGTGGCGTTGGTCAGCGCGTAGGTGGAGGTGTTCGGGACGGCGCCCGGCATGTTGGCCACGCAGTAGAAGACCGAGTTGTGGACCTTGAAGGTCGGCTCGTCGTGCGTGGTGGCGTGCGAGTCCTCGAAGCAGCCGCCCTGGTCGATGGCGATGTCGACCAGCACGGAGCCCGGCTTCATGCGGGAGACCAGCTCGTTGGTGACCAGCTTCGGGGCCTTGGCGCCCGGGATCAGCACGGCACCGACGACCAGGTCGGCCTCGACGACGGCCTTCTCCAGCTCGAAGGCGTTCGACACGATGGTCTTGACCTTGGTGCCGAAGATGCGGTCGGCCTCGCGCAGCTTGTTGATGTCGCGGTCCAGCAGGGTCACCTCGTAACCCATGCCGACGGCGATGGTGGCCGCGTGCCAGCCGGAGACGCCACCACCGATGACGACGGCCTTGGCCGGGTGGGTGCCGGGCACGCCGCCCGGCAGGGTGCCGCGGCCGCCGGCCGGGCGCATCAGGTGGTACGAGCCGACCTGCGGGGCCAGGCGGCCCGCGACCTCGGACATCGGGGCGAGCAGCGGCAGCGCGCCGTTCGACAGCTGCACGGTCTCGTACGCGATGGCGGTGGTGCCCGAGGCGACCAGCGCGTCGGTGCCGGCCCGGTCGGCCGCCAGGTGGAGGTACGTGAAGAGGGTCTGCCCCTTGCGCAGCCGGTGGTACTCGGAGGCGATGGGCTCCTTGACCTTCAGCAGCAGGTCGGCGGTGGCCCACACCTCGTCGGCGGTGGGGAGGATGGTGGCGCCGGCGGCCACGTACTCCTCGTTCGGGATCGAGGAGCCGACACCGGCGTTGTCCTCGATGTAGACCTCGTGTCCGTTACGGACCAGCTCATGCACGCCGGCGGGCGTGATGGCCACGCGGTACTCGTGGTTCTTGACCTCGCGGGGGATGCCGACCTTCACGGCTAAACACGTCCTCTTGCCATGGGGGTCCCGACCGGAGAAGACCGGTGGGCGACGCGCACGTGGGGAAGCCTCCGGGGCAGCCCGGGGCGGGATCGCTGCGCGACTGAGTCCGAGTGTAATGAAGCCCAGTCGGCGTGTCAGCCTTCCAAAGTGAATAATTTTCCCGCACGCATTGGCAGGTTCGTAGGCTTCCCCTGCGACTTACCCACCAAAGACGCCCAACCCAGGCATCTTCGACAATACCTCCGAAAGGCCCCTCACCACCCGGCGTCCACGCGTTCCCGCAGGTCCGCGAGGGCCGCGCCGACGGCCTCCCGGCCCCGCTCGTCGCCCAGCCGGCGCAGCACCGCGAGGGCGGCCCGGTACTCCCGGTCGGCCTCGTCGAAGCGGCGCTGCGCGGTGTGCGCCTCGGCCACCCGGGCCAGCAGCCGGGCCTCGGCCGCGTGGTCGCCGAGGGCCTGCCGCAGGCCGAGCGCCCGCCCGTACCAGTCGGCGGCCCGCACGGAGTCGCCCAGCGCCCGGTGGCAGTTGGCGGCGCTCTCCAGGGCCCGGGCGCAGAGCGGTTCGTCGTCGGCCCTGCGGGCGTGCTCCAGGGCGGCCCGGTAGCGGGCGGCGGCCGGATCCCAGCGGCCCGCCGCGGCCTGGAGGTCGCCCAGGTTGAGCAGCGCGGCCGAGGCCCGGCGGGGCCGGCCGTTGCGCTCGGCGACGGTCAGCACCAGCTCGTGCAGCCGGTAGAGGTCGGTGGGGGCGGCGGCCCCGGTCAGCGGCAGCGTGCGCAGCAGCGCGGTGACCAGCCGCCCGGCCGAACCGTCCAGGTCGCCCTGGCCGATCGCGTCGGCCACCGCACCGAGCAGCAGCTCCCGCTCGCCGAGCAGCCACTCGCGGGCGTGCGCGGCGGAGCGCAGCCGCAGCGGGGCGGGCAGCGGTTCCGGGCCGGGGCCCGGCGCCGGGTCGAGCAGCGCGCGGGCCGACTCGGTGAGTCGGACCAGCCGCTCCAGCAGCCGGGCCCGGGCGAGCTCGGTCTCGGTGGGCCGGTCCTCCTGCTCCCGCAGCCGGACCAGCCGGGGGTAGAGCCGCCCCGGCACCCGGTAGCGCTGGGTGCCGTCGGCGGCCGGCGCCTCCTCCCCGAGCAGCTCCCGCTCGGCGAGCGCGGCCAGCGTCGCGGCCGCGTCCGGCACCGGGCAGCCGACCAGCGCCGAGGCGGTGCGCGGGTCGGCGGTCTGCGCCGGGGCCAGGGTGAGGGTGCGCAGCATCCGGGCCTGGGCGGCCGGCAGCCCGCGGTACACCAGGGTGAACGCGCCGAGCAGCGGGTCGTTGTCGGGGACGGGCACCGGCTCGGCCGGCTCCGGGCCGGGCTTCACCCAGGCCGCCGGATCACCGGCCGTCCCGGTCACCGCGGCGGCGGCACCGGCCGTGGCAGCGGCACCGGGAGCAACCGTGGCACCGGCGCCGGCACCGGCACCGGCCGTGGACTCACCGACCCGACCCTGCGCCGCCGCCTTCCCCAGGACGGGCTTCCCCGGTGCGGGCTTCCCCGCGCCAGGCTTCCCCGCCCCCTCCCCCTTCCTCTGTGCCCGGTCCGGCTCCTGCCGCGCCTCCCCCTTCTTCTCCTTCTCCTTCTCCTTGTCCTTCGGCACGGCGCCGGCCGCGGGCTCCGCGGAAGCCGCCGCGACCGTCGTCTCCTCCCCCACCACCCGGTTGAGCTCGCGCGCCGCCTCGGTGACCGCGATCTTCGGGTTCCCGCGCAACCACCCCGCCATCAGCCGCAGCGCGGCCGGCCGGGAGGCGCAGGCCTCGGCCAGGTCGGCGCCGCCGACCGGGTCGCAGGAGATCCGGGTGCCGCCGACCAGGTCGCCCAGCAGCTCCCCGGAGGCCTGCCGGTCCAGCCCGCCGAGGATCACCGGGTCGATGTCCTCGATCCCGGTGAGCGGCCCGGCCGTGGTGGCGAGCACCAGACAGCCGGGCTCGTCGGCCAGCAGCGGCCACACCTGCCCGGCGTCCCGGACGTCGTCCAGCACGAGCAGCACCCGCAGCCCGGCGAGCGCCTCGCGCAGCGCCACGCAGCCGGGCTCGTCCCGCCCGTCCTCGCCCGCGCCGGGCAGCGGCACGGCGGTCCGCGGGTCGAGCTGTTCCAGCAGCAGCCGGGCGGCCCGGGCCGGCGGCACCCGGCCGCCGTCGGGGGCGGACAGCCGGACGAACAGGACGCCGTCCGGGTAGTCGGCGGCGACGGTACGGGCGAAGCGCGCCGCCAGTACCGTCCGGCCGGAGCCGGGGCGCCCGGCCAGCACCAGCACCGGGCAGCGCCCGCTCGCCGGGCGGGCGGCGGCCGCCCGCAGCGCGGCCAGTTCGGCGCGCCGCCCGACGAACAGCGCGGGCCCGGCGGGCAGCCGCTCAAGGCCCGGAACGGCCCCGGCGGGCGCGCCGGGGCCGGGGTCCATCGTCGCCGTCTTCCTCGCCACCCGTGCCACTCCCGACGTCATCCCGCGCTCGGCATCCGACGCTCGGCTTCCGGTGCCCAGCCTCCGGAGCTCAGCGGAGGCGGCCCGGGACGGGCGCCCTGTCTGCGAAGCGTAGTTCGACCGTCCGGCTCAGTAGAGGTGACATCCGGTCGTACGAATCGGCAAATCACCCCAACGACTCAACGCACGGCGGCCCGCCGTCCCCCTAACGGCCGCTCCGTCCCCCGACCGGCCGCCTCAGGCCTCGAAGGGTCGGGCCGGCCAGGGCGAGTCCGCCGGGCGCAGCGCGTCCAGCCCGTCCGGGCCGGTGAGCGCGGCGTGCACCGCGAGGGTGCCGGTGACCAGGGTCGGGTTGTGCAGTTCCCCGGCCTGGATCAGCCGGATCAGCTCCGGCACCGGCACCCAGGCGACCTCGATCTCCTGCTCCTCGCCCTCGGCCGCGTAGCGCTCGCCCTCGGCCGGCGCCAGGTCGGTGGCCAGGAACATCCGCAGCGCCTCGTCGGTGCCGCCCGGGGAGGTGTAGTAGTCGGCGAGGACCCGCCAGGTGCCGGCCTTGCAGTGGGCCTCCTCGTACAGCTCGCGCCGCGCGGCGTGCCACGGGTTCTCGCCGGGCACGTCGAGCAGGCCGGCCGGCAGCTCCCACAGCCGCTGGCGCACCGGGTGGCGGTACTGGCGCAGCACCAGCACCCGCTGCTCGTCGTCCAGGGCGAGCACCGAGACCGAGCCGGGGTGGGTCTGGTAGTCGCGGCGCGCCCAGCTGCCGTCGGGCATCCGGACCTCCTCGCTGCGCACCCCGGTGACCTTGCCCTGGAACGGCGTCCCGCTCTCCCGGACCTCCCACTCCTCGGCCACGTCGAAGATCCCCTGGCGGCCCTGCTCGTCCATCGCTCTCCCCTTTTCGTCAGTACGACACAATCTAACGCCGAACGGCGGCCCCGCGGGAATCGCGGGGCCGCCGTCCGGTGAACGACCGCTGTCGACGACGACAGCCGACCGGGAGGACCGAGGATTACTCGGAGGCCGCGGTCTTGATCTCGATGGCCGCCTTGACCAGGCCCGCGAACAGCGGGTGCGGGCGGGTCGGGCGGGACTTCAGCTCCGGGTGGGCCTGGGTGGCCACCAGGTAGGGGTGCACCTCGCGCGGGTACTCGACGTACTCGACCAGGTCGCCCTTAGGCGAGAGGCCGGAGAACACCAGGCCGGTCTTCTCCAGGTCCGCGCGGTAGGCGTTGTTGACCTCGTAGCGGTGGCGGTGGCGCTCCTCGACGTACTGCTCGCCGCCGTAGACCTCGCGGACGATGGAGCCCTCGGCGAGCTTGGCCGGGTACAGGCCCAGGCGCATGGTGCCGCCCAGGTCGCCCTTGCCGTCGACGATGGCCAGCTGCTCGGCCATCGTGGAGATGACCGGGTGCTTGGCGGCGGCGTCGAACTCGGTGGAGTTGGCCTCCGGCAGGTCGGCCAGGTTGCGGGCCGCCTCGATGACCACGCACTGCAGGCCCAGGCACAGGCCCAGCAGCGGGACCTTGTTCTCGCGGGCGAAGGTGATCGCGCCGACCTTGCCGTTGACGCCGCGGTCGCCGAAGCCGCCGGGGATGCAGATCGCGTCGACGTCACCGAGCTGCGCCCGGGCGCCCTCGGGGGTCTCGCAGTCGTCCGAGGTGACCCACTTGATCTCGACCCGGGCGTTGTTGGCGAAGCCGCCGGCGCGCAGCGCCTCGGTCACCGACAGGTAGGCGTCCGGCAGGTCGATGTACTTGCCGACCAGGGCGACCTTGACGATGTGCTGCGGCTCGTGGACGCGGCGCAGCAGGTCGTCCCAGGTGGTCCAGTCGACGTCGCGGAACGGCAGGTCCAGGCGGCGCACCGCGTAGGCGTCCAGGCCCTCGCCGTGCAGCACCTTGGGGATGTCGTAGATCGACTTGGCGTCGATGGCCGCGACCACGGCCTCCTCGTCCACGTCGCACATCATCGAGATCTTGCGCTTGATCGCCTGCGGGACCTCGCGGTCGGCGCGCAGCACGATCGCGTCGGGCTGGATGCCGATGTTGCGCAGCGCGGCGACGGAGTGCTGGGTGGGCTTGGTCTTCAGCTCGCCCGAGGGGCCGATGTACGGCAGCAGGGAGACGTGCACGAAGAACACGTTGTCCCGGCCGACCTCGTGGCGGACCTGGCGGACGGCCTCCAGGAACGGCAGCGACTCGATGTCGCCGACGGTGCCGCCGACCTCGGTGATCACCACGTCGACGTCCTCGGTCGCCATCCGGCGGATCCGGGACTTGATCTCGTTGGTGATGTGCGGGATGACCTGGACGGTGTCGCCCAGGTACTCGCCGCGGCGCTCCTTGGCGATGACGGTCGAGTACACCTGGCCGGTGGTGACGTTCGCCGAACCGTGCAGGTTGGTGTCCAGGAACCGCTCGTAGTGGCCGATGTCCAGGTCGGTCTCGGCGCCGTCGTCGGTGACGAACACCTCACCGTGCTGGAACGGGTTCATGGTGCCCGGGTCCACGTTGAGGTACGGGTCGAGCTTCTGCATCGTCACGCGCAGGCCGCGGGCCTTGAGCAACGCGCCGAGGCTGGAGGCGGTGAGCCCCTTTCCGAGAGAAGAGGCGACACCCCCGGTGACGAAGAGGTGCTTGGTCGTCACGGCGCGGCCGTTCGCTGCCTTGCCGGAATGGGGCTGTGCCAAGAGGGGGCTCCCGTGGGTCGCGTGTCGAAGAAGACGTGGGCGGGAGGCTCGGGGTTCGCCGGGCGACGGGAGGCCGGCTCGGTGCGCGGCGCTCGTTGGGTCGTCGATTCGGCTGGTCCGGGGCGTTTGATCCCGCCGGTCCACGGGATACCAGGGTATCAGTGACGCGACCCGGACGCCGTTCCGGGCCGCGCGCGCCGCACCGAGGGGGCGCGCGGGGCGCACCACCGGCGCATCACACGGCGCACGCGTCACACCGGTCGCACAACCCGCCGGACCGGGCCAGAGCGCGGTGCCCGCCCGGACCATGGCGGCTCCTCCGGCCGGACCAGCCGGAGGTGATCCTTCCGGACCATCCTGCGCCGCGCCCTCGCGATGCACGGCTTTTCCGCCGAATTGCGGCGCCACACCGGGCTGCGCCCGCGTGCTTCGCCCCTTTCGTCCGTCGTAAGCTGCTCGGACGCATCGCCGACAGCACGAGCACGCGGAGGGCGTGGGAGGGTCAGGACACTCCCGGTCCCCGATGCGCGACCGGACCTCCCCGTATTCCAGCCCATCCCCACCCACTCCAGGGGCTCGACCGAGCCCCGCGGACACTCCAGCAGGGCCTGCCACCACCCCCGGCAGGCCGGACGTCCCGGGGTGGACCTCCGGCCCCGCAGACCGCTCGCTCCCTCCGCTCGCCGATGCCCTGACCACATTGCGAACTGGAGATCCACGTGGCCGGCCGTATCGAGGACTACGCACTCATCGGGGACATGCAGACCGCCGCCCTGGTCAGCAGGGACGGGGCGGTGGACTGGCTCTGCCTCCCCCGCTTCGACTCGCCGGCCGTGTTCGCCGGCCTGCTCGGCACCGATGAACACGGCTTCTGGCGGATCGGCCCGGCCGAGGTCGTCCTGACCGAGGTCCCCGCACCGGCCGCCGCCACGCCCCCCGCCGCCGAGGGCCGGGCCCGCATCGCCGACACCACCGACCTGCGGGTGCCCCCGCCCACCGCCGCCGCCCCCG
The DNA here is from genome assembly GCF_042721415.1 of Kitasatospora sp. NPDC058444. Lineage (NCBI taxonomy): Bacteria > Bacillati > Actinomycetota > Actinomycetes > Kitasatosporales > Streptomycetaceae > Kitasatospora > Kitasatospora sp. NPDC058444. Next base: position 49,541 of record NZ_JBHXLL010000049.1, read on the forward strand.
CCGTGCCCGCCGACCGCCGCCGCTACCGGGGCGACTCGCTGATCCTGGAGCAGGAGTGGGACACCCAGGGCGGCACCGTCCGGGTGATCGACTTCATGCCGCCGCGTCCGCTGGCCGGCAAGGACGCCGTCCCCCAGGTGATCCGGATCGTCGAGGGCGTCGCGGGCACCGTGCGGATGCGCTCGGCGGTGCGGATGCGCTTCTCCTACGGCCGGATCGTGCCCTGGGTGCACCGCGTCGAACAGGCCGACGGCGGCCACCGCACCGTCGCCATGGCCGGGCCCGACTCGGTCTGGCTGGACGGCGAGGCCGAGACCTACGGCCGCGACCTCACCACCTACGCCGACTTCACCGTCACCGCCGGCGAGCGGATCGCCTTCGCCCTCACCTGGCAGGCCTCCCACCTCGACCCGCCCAGGCCCCCGGACGCCGAGGGGATGCTCGACGCCACCGCCGACTTCTGGCACGAGTGGGCCGACCAGTGCACCTACCAGGGCCCCTACCGCGAGGCCGTGATCCGCTCGCTCATCACCCTCAAGGGCCTCACCTACGCCCCCACCGGCGGCATCGTCGCCGCCCCCACCACCTCGCTGCCCGAGGACATCGGCGGCGAGCGCAACTGGGACTACCGCTACACCTGGCTGCGCGACGCCGCCATCACCCTCTCCTCCCTGCTGCGCACCGGCTACCGCGAGGAGGCCCGCGCCTGGCGCGAGTGGCTGCTGCGCGCGGTGGCCGGCGACCCGGAGAACCTCCAGATCATGTACGGCATCGCCGGCGAGCGCGAGCTCACCGAGTCCTCCCTGGACTGGCTGCCCGGCTACGAGGGCTCCCAGCCCGTCCGGGTCGGCAACGGCGCCGCCGGACAGCTCCAGCTCGACGTCTACGGCGAGGTCGTCGAGGCCCTGCACCTGGCCCACATGACCGGTCTGGTCCGCAACGACCACGCCCACCACCTCCAGCTGCGCCTGATCGACTACCTGGAGGAGCACTGGCAGGATCCGGACGAGGGCATCTGGGAGGTCCGCGGCCCGCGCCGGCACTTCGTCCACTCCAAGGTGATGGCCTGGGTCGCCGTCGACCGGACCATCAAACTGCTGGAGCAGACCCCCGAGGACGCCCCGTCCGGCGGTCACCTGGAGCGCTGGCGCGAACTGCGTGACCGGATCCACGCGGACGTCTGCGAGAAGGGCTACGACCCGGAGCGCAACACCTTCACCCAGTACTACGGCGGCCGGGAGCTGGACGCCTCGCTGCTGCTGATCCCCCAGGTCGGCTTCCTGCCCCCGGACGACAAGCGGGTGATCGGCACCATCGAGGCGATCCAGCGCGAACTGTCCACCGAGGACGGCTTCGTGCTGCGCTACCCGACCCACGACGAGAGCGGCAACAACGTCGACGGCCTCTCCGGCCACGAGGGCGCCTTCCTGGCCTGCTCGTTCTGGCTGGCCGACGACCTCGCCATGATCGGCCGGGTGCAGGAGGCCCGCGAGCTGTTCGACCGGCTGCTCGCGCTGCGCAACGACGTGGGCCTGCTCGCCGAGGAGTGGGACCCGCGGCTCAAGCGCCAGGTCGGCAACTTCCCGCAGGCCTTCAGCCACGTCCCGCTGATCGACACCGCCCTGCGGCTGACGGCCTGCGGCGCCGCGTACCTGTCCGCGCAGCCGGACGGCTCGGCCGCCGACCGCAGCGAGCGGGCCACCGTCTGACCGGCGCTCCGCGGGGGCCGGACGCTACCCGCGCTGCACCAGCTCGTCGTAGGTGCTGAGCACCTGGGCGACGGTGGCGGCCTCGTCCGGCCAGGTCTCGGCCTGCTGCCGGCCGGCCGCCACCAGCCGCTCGCGGCGGGCCGGGTCGGCCAGCAGGGCGCGCAGCGCGCCCCCGAGCGCCGCCGGGTCGCCCGGGGGCACCAGCACGGCGGCGTCGCCGACCAGTTCGGGGATGCCTCCGACGGCGGTGGCGACCACCGGCACGCCGGCCCGCATCGCCTCCTGCACCACCAGCGAACGGGCCTCCCAGCGGCTGGAGATCACCACCACGTCGGCGGCGGCCAGCAGGTCGGGCACGTCGGTGCGGTAGCCGAGCAGCCGCACCGGCAGCTTCTCCGCGGCCGCCCGCTCGCGCAGCACGCCCGCCTCCGGGCCGTCCCCGGCGAGCAGCACCAGCGGCTCCGGGTCCAGCGCGGACAGCTCCCGGGTGGCGTCTAGCAGCAGCCCGAAGGCCTTCTGCGGGACGAGTCGGCCGACCGCGAGCACCAGCGGACGGTCCGGGTCCGCGCCGAGCAGCGCGGTGCGGGCCTCGGTGCGGGCGAGCCGGCCCTCGGGCATCGGCGGGGCGGCCACCGGGCCCAGCCGGGCGTCGGTGGCGCCCAGTTCGCGGGCCCGGGCGACCAGGTCGGACGAGGCGCCGAGGACGAGGTCGGCGGCGCGCGCCACCCGGCGCTCCATCAGCCGCTGCAACCGGCGCTCCATGCCGGTGGCCAGCAGCGCGTGGTGCGAGGTGACCACCAGCGGGGTCTCCGGGCGCAGGCCGGGGAAGCGGCCGGCGGTGCGCAGCGCCAGGTCGGACAGCAGCCCGGCGCGCAGCCCGTGGGCGTGCACCACGTCGGCGCCGGTGAAGGCCCGGCGCAGCTCGCCGATCGCGGTGGCGTCGCTGCGGGCGCCCGCGGTGGGGGTGATCTCGACGGTGTGGAACCTGGCGCCCGTGCGGGAGAAACCGAACAGCGCGTCCGTGCCGGCCGGCGCGCAGACCGTGACGTTCACCCCGTGCGCGACCAGGCCCTGGGCCAGGGAGCGCACGTGCGCACCGATGCCGCCGGTGCTGGCGGCCAGGACGAGTACCACGTGCAGCTGCCCCGGTTCGGGGACGGCCGCGGTGGCCCGGGCGGCGGAATGGTCCACGTCGTCTCGCATCCGACTCGATCAGGTTCGCGCGCCGCTTCGCGAGGATTGCCCGCCCGGCGGCGCTCGGGGCTGGGAAGCCAGTGTCCAGCCGCCACCATGCCAGGTCGGCGGCCCTCTTGGACAGTCGGCGCCACCCGGGGCGCGTCGCCGATGTCCGAGGGGCCGCCGACCCCGACTACCGGCGGCGCGGGGCCCGCGCGGCGGCCAGCAGTTCCTCGGCGTGGGCGCGGCCCAGCTCCGAGTCCTCCAGGCCGGCCAGCATCCGCGAGAGTTCGCGCACCCGCTCCTCGTCGTTCAGCACCTTGACGCCGCTGCGGGTCACGGTGCCGTCGTTGGTCTTCACCACCACCAGGTGCCGGTCGGCGAACGCGGCGACCTGCGGGAGGTGGGTGACCACCACGACCTGGGCGGACTCGGCGAGTTTGGCCAGCCGGCGACCGATCTCGACCGCGGCCTTGCCGCCGACGCCCGCGTCCACCTCGTCGAACAGGTAGGTGGGAACGGGGTCGGCGCCCGCGAAGACCACCTCGACGGCGAGCATCACGCGGGACAGCTCACCGCCGGAGGCGCCCTTGGCGATCGGGCGCGGCTGGGCGCCCGGGTGCGGGGCGAGCAGCACCTCCACCTCGTCCACGCCGTGCGGACCGTAGGCGACGGTGCGCCCGCCGACCTCGATCCCGGCCAGGTCGTCGACCTGGCCGATCGAGAAGGTCACCCGGGCGTGCGGCATGGCCAGTTCGGCGAGTTCGGCGGAGACCGCCTCGGCGAAGCGCCCGGCCGCGGCGTGCCGGGCCTGCGAGACCTCCGTGGCCAGCTCGGCCAGTTCGGCCCGCAGTTCGGTCTCCCGGGCGCCGAGTTCGTCGATCCGGTCGTCGTCGCCGTCGAGTTCGGCGAGCCGCACCGCCCCGGCCTCGGCCCAGGCGATGACCTCGGCGAGCGAGTTCTCCTCGCCGCCGTACTTGCGCAGCAGCTGGGCCAGTACGGCCCGGCGGTCCTCGACGGCGGACAGGCGCACCGGGTCGGCGTCCAGGTCGTCCGCGTAGCCGGCCAGGTCGCCGGCCACGTCGGCGAGCAGGTAGCCGACCTCGTTGAGGCGGTCGGCCAGGGCGGCCAGCCGCTCGTCGTGGTGGCGGACGGCGTCCAGGGCCCGGCGGGACTGGGCGAGCAGGGTGCCCGCGTCCAGCGCCTCCGGGTCGACCGGGTCGCCGGCCAGGGCGGCGTGGGCGAGGGTCGCGGCGGAGGACAGCGCGTCGGCGTGGCCGAGCCGCTCGGCCTCGGCGGCCAGCTCCGCGTCCTCGCCGGCCACCGGTTCGGCGGCGGCGATCTCGTCCAGGCCGAAGCGCAGCAGGTCGGCTTCCTGGGCACGCTCGCGGGCCCGGGTGGTCAGCTCCTCCAGGGTCGCGGAGACCTCCCGCAGGGCGCGGTAGGTCTCCCGGTAGCGGGCCAGCGGCTCGGCCACCGAGGCGCCCGCGTACCGGTCCAGCGCGCCGCGCTGGCGGGCCGGGCGCAGTAGGCGCTGCTGGTCGGTCTGGCCGTGCACGGCGATCAGGTCCTCGCCGAGTTCGGCGAGCAGCCCGACCGGGACGGACCGGCCGCCGACGTGCGCCCGGGAGCGGCCCTCGGCGGAGACGGTCCGGCTGATCAGCAGCGCGCCGTCGTCCAGTTCGGCCCCGGCCTCGATCGCGCGGGCCGCCGCCGGGGAGTCGGCGGGCAGCTCCAGCCGGCCCTCCACGACGGCGCGTCCGGTGCCGTTGCGCACCAGGCCCGGGTCGGCTCGTCCGCCGAGCAGCAGGCCCAGGCTGGTCACGACCATCGTCTTGCCGGCGCCGGTCTCACCGGTCACGGCGGTGAAGCCGGGGGCTAGTTCGACCACCGCGTCGTCGATGACCCCAAGATCCCGTATCCGCATCTCGTCCAACACGGAGACGACCTTACGAGGTTCCGCCCCCGGCGCGCGACGAGCGACAACGGCGCGCGGCAACTCCGTGCCCGGAAGTTCATCCGTTCCGGGAGTCCTCGGGGGCCGTCGGCACGGTGCACCAGCGCAGGAAGAGCTGCGCCATCGGGCCGATGGCCAGCGCGTACGCGACGGTGCCGACCCCGGCGGTGCCGCCGAGCAGCACCCCGGCGGTGAGGACCGTCACCTCGAGGCCGGTGCGGATCAGCCGCAGCGACCGGCCGGTGCGCCGGTGCAGGCCGGTCATCAGGCCGTCGCGCGGGCCGGGGCCGAGCCGGGCGCCGATGTAGAGGCCGGTGGCCAGGCCGTTGAGGGCGATCGCGCCGACCGACAGGGCGATCCGGGCGGGCAGGGCGCCGGGGCCGCCGACGATCCGCAGGGTGAGGTCCATGGCCGCGCCGATCACCAGCACGTTGGCGACGGTGCCCAGGCCCGGGCGCTGGCGCAGCGGGACCCAGAGCAGCAGGACGAGGGCGCCGCAGATCGTCACCCAGGCGCCGACCGAGAGCCCGACGGTGCGCTGCAGGCCCTGGTGCAGGACGTCCCAGGGGTCGAGGCCGAGGCCGGAGCGGAGCATCATCGCCATGCTCACGCCGTAGAGGACGAGACCGACGAAGAGCTGCGGTATCCGGCGGCCGAGGGCGTGGGTGTCTCCGAACACCCGGACGGCGAGCCCGCGCCGGGCGGTCGGTGCCGGTGTGGTGGTGGCGGCTGAGGCGGGTCTGGTCGTGGCGGCCAAGGTGTGCTCCTGCGGTGGTGCTGCACCACCGGGACGCCCGGTGGTGGCGGCCGGCACGGCCGCCCTGCCATGATGGCCAGTCCAAAGCGGCCCGCTCCAGGGCCAATTCCTAGCAAGTGGACTTATTCAGCCATGGTCGACTGGCACACCACCGTCACCCCGCCCGCCCTGGCCCGGCTGCTCGCCACCGCCCGGCTCCCCGAGCCGGCCGCCGCCCGCCGCCCCGCCTACCGCACCCTGGCCGGGCAGATCCGGCTGCTGGTCACCGAGGGCCGGCTGCCGGTCGGCGCCCGGCTGCCCGCCGAACGCGAGCTGGCCACCGCCCTCGCGATGAGCCGCACCACCGTCGCCACCGCGTACGAGACCCTGCGCGGCGACGGCTACCTGCGCAGCCGGCGCGGCGCGGGCAGCTGGACCGCCCTGCCCGAGGGCGCCCCGCCCCCCAGCGAGGCCCTGCACCCCGTCCCGCCGGACGAGCAGGGCCGGATGCTGGACCTCGGCGTCGCCGCCCCGCCCGCCCCGCAGCCCTGGGTCGGCCAGGCCGCCGCCCGGGCCGTCGAACAGCTGCCGTACTACGCCACCGGGCACGGCCACTACCCCACCGGCGTCCCGGTGCTGCGCGAGGCCGTCGCCCGCCGCTTCACCGAGCGCGGACTGCCCACCACCCCCGACCAGATCCTGATCACCACCGGCGCCATGGGCGGCCTGCACCTGGTCCAGCGGGCGCTGATCGGCCGCGGCGACCGGGTCGCCGTCGAGGCGCCCAGCTACGCGAACACCCTGCAGGCACTGCGGCTGGCCGGCGCACGCCTGGTCCCGGTGCCGTACGCGTGGACGCCGCGGCCCTCCTGGGACCTCGACGAGTGGCGGCGGGTGCTGCGCGGCGCCGGCCCCAAGGTCGCCTACGTGATCCCGGACTTCCACAACCCGACCGGCGCGCTGATCGACGAGGAGCAGCGCCGCGAACTGCTGGCCGCCGCCCGGGCCGCCGGCAGCATCGTGCTGGCGGACGAGACCACCGCCGAACTCGGCTGGGGCGTCCCGCCCGCCACGCCGCTGCCGCGACCGATGGCCGCGCTGGACCGCTCCGCCCAGGTGGTGACCGTCGGGTCGGCCGGCAAGCTGCTCTGGGGCGGTCTGCGGATCGGCTGGGTCCGGGCCGCGCCCGCGCTGGTGCGGCGGCTGGCCGCCGAGCGGGTCTACAGCGACGTGGGCACCCCGGTGCTGGACCAGCTGATCGCCGCCGAGCTGCTGGGCGAGCTGCTGCCCGACGTCCGGGAGCACCAGCTGACCCGGCTGCGGGCCACCGCGCGGGCCTTCGCCGCCGCCCTGCCCGAACGGCTGCCCGACTGGAGCTTCACCATGCCGACCGGCGGGCTCTCGCTGTGGGTCTCCACCGGCGGCCTGTCCGGCGCCGCCCTGGCCCGGGCCGGGGAGCGCGGCGGGGTCCGGATCGCCTCGGGCAACCGCTTCGGCGCGGACGGCGCCTTCGAGCACCACATCCGCCTGCCGGTCACCGTGCCCGCCGCGACCGTCCCGGCCGCCGTGGAACGCCTCGCCGACCTGGCCGCCCACGCGGCGGCCGGCGGACGGCTCGAACCGGCGGACGAGGCCCAGCCGTTGGCGGTCTGACGGTCCGTCGGTGAGGTGCGACCGGCCGGTGCGCGGCCCGGGGTCAGGCGAAGACCCCCGGCGCGCACCGGCCTCGGCACGTCCGAACCTAGTGGTGGTCGGCCCGGCCGCGCCAACCCGTCACCGGCAGCGCGAACTTGGCCACCAGCCGGTCGGTGAACGGCGCCCGGTGCAGTCTGGCGAGCCGCACCGGAGTCCGTCCCCGGCGGACCTCCACCCGTGCCCCGGCGGGCAGTTCGACCGAACGCCGCCCGTCGCACCAGAGCACCCCGTGCGGGGTCTTGGGCTGCACCTCGACCGCCAGCACCGACTCCGGCGAGGTCACCAGCGGGCGGGCGAACAGCGCGTGCGCGGAGATCGGCACCATCAGCAGTGCCTCCACCTCCGGCCACACCACCGGCCCGCCGCCGGAGAACGCGTACGCGGTGGACCCGGTCGGCGTGGCGCACACCACGCCGTCACAGCCGAAGTTGGAGACCGGGCGGCCGTCCACCTCGGTCACCACCTCCAGCATCCGCTCCCGCGACGCCTTCTCGATCGAGGCCTCGTTCAGCGCCCAGTCCTCGTGCGCCACATCGCCGTTGGTGCGGACGATGACGTCGATCGTCATCCGCTCCTCGACCTCGTAGTCGGCGTCCACCACCCGCTCGACCACCACGGCCAGGTCGTCCCGCTCGGCCTCGGCGAGGAAACCCACCCGGCCCAGGTTGATCCCGAGCATCGGCAGCCCGTGCGAGCGCGCCAGCTCCGCCCCGCGCAGCAGCGTCCCGTCCCCGCCGGCCACCAGGATCAGCTCGCAGCCGTCCGCCGCCCCGGGGCCCTCGGCCACCTTCTCGACGCCCTCCGGCAGGTCCAGGTCCACCGCCTCGGCTTCCAGCAGTCTGATCCGGAGACCCGCCTTCAGCAGCCCGTGCACCAGGGCCTCGACGCTGCGCAGCGCCGCCTCCCGGCCGGTGTGCGCGATCAGGAAGACCGTACGTTCTTCATCGCTCATGCCGCTGCCCTCTCCCTAACGCCTGCCGGGTCGCCCTTGGCCCCGGGTCGGCCGCGCCATACGACATGACGGGCCGGACGCTCGCAAGGCACCCTACCGGGGCCCCTCCGCCACGGCCCGGTCCGCCTCCGCGGGGTCCAGCCGCGGGGCGTCCCGGCGCAGCCAGAGGAAGTACTCGACGTTGCCGGACGGTCCCGGCAGGGGGCTCGCGGTGACCGCGCGCACGCCCAGCCCGAGCTCCCACGCCTGCCCGGCGACCTGGCGCACCATCTCGGCCCGCAGCTGCGGGCTGCGCACCACCCCGCCGCTGCCCAGCCGCTCCTTGCCGATCTCGAACTGGGGCTTGACCATCAGCACCAGGTCCGCGTCCTCGGCCGCGCAGGAGGCGAGCGCCGGCAGCACCAGGCCCAGCGAGATGAACGACAGGTCGCCCACCACCAGGTCCACCGGGGTGCCGCCGATCAGGTCCCGGGTCAGCTCGCGCACATTGGTGCGGTCCATCACGGTGACCCGCTCGTCGCTCTGCAGCGACCAGGCCAGCTGCCCGTAGCCGACGTCCACCGCCAGCACGTGCGCGGCCCCGGCCCGCAGCAGCACGTCGGTGAAGCCGCCGGTGGAGGCGCCCGCGTCCAGCGCCCGGCGGCCCTCGACCACCAGGCCCTGCGGCACGAAGGCCGCGAACGCGCCGGCGAGCTTGTGGCCGCCGCGCGAGACGTAGTCGGGGTCGTTGTCGTCCTTGGCCACCACGACCGCCGCCGAGGTCTCCACCTGGGTGGCCGGCTTGGTCGCGGTGGTGCCGCCGACGGTCACCCGGCCGGCCGCGATCAGCTCGGACGCGTGCTCACGCGATCGGGCCAGCTTGCGGCGGACCAGTTCCGCGTCGAGTCGGCGTCGTGCCACTGCCACTGGTGTTTCAGCTCCTACGGATCCTGCGGGTCATTCCTGATCGAGCGCGGCCAGTGTGTCGACGAGCCGCTGGTGAACATCTTCGTACACCGCGACGTGTGCCTCGGCGGGGACCCCGTCCAGAGCCTCCAGCCGGGCCAGCGCGGCGTCCACCCCGGGGTGGCCGGTGGGGACCGGCTCGAGGCCCGGCGGCCGCGCGGAAGCGGCCGATTCCGACGGACCGGCGCCCCGGACGGCCTCGGGCGGGTGAACGTCCTCACGCCGGTGGGCGGCCTCGACGGCCTCGGGCGGTTCACTCGTCTCGGGCATCGGGCTTCTTCGTGCTGGTGGCCTTGCGGACGGTGGTCTTCCTGGTCGCGGCGCGCTTCGCGGGGGCCCCGGACGCGCCTTCGGTCTGCTTGGCGGTGGCGGTCTTCTTGACGGTCGTCGTCTTCTTCGCGGTGGCCTTCCCCGCCGCCGTCTTCTTGGCCGCGCTCTTCTTCGCCGGTGTCTTCCCGGCCGTGCTCTCGCCCGCCGTGCTCTCGCCCGCCGAGCGCCGCTTGCCGGCGCTCGTCTTCGCCGCGGGCTCCTCCGGCGGGACGGGGGCGACCACGGACACCGGCGGAACCGGCGGATCGACCTCGACCGGCTCGTCCACCTCGACCCGCTCGGCGACTATCGGCTCACCCGTCGCCGGGGCCGCCGACCGCTCCTCCTCGAACTCCCAGCCGCGCCCGAACAGGTCGCCGGCCCGCGGCGCCGGCACCGGCTCCTCGGCCTCGTACGGCCCCGGCCCGGAGTCCGCCGCCGGGGCCTCCTCCTCGACCTCGCGCAGCTTGGTCTCCAGGTACGCCAGCACCACGCCGACCTTGGTCACCTGGTCGCCGACCTTCTCGAAGACCTTCTCCGCCTCGTTGCGCGCCACGCCGACCGCCAGGTCCACCCCGGCTCGCCCGGCGGTGACCGCCTCCCCCGCCAGCGTCTGCAAGGTCTCCACCGACGGCGGGAACTGGCCGCCCAGCCGGCGCTCGACCTCGGCGACGTCGACGCCGGCCTTCTCCAGGATCGAGGCCGCCGTCCCGACGACCAGCTTGCCGACCTCCTCGACCACCCCGGCGGCGGTCTCCACCACTCCCCGAACCGTCCTCGGCAGCATCCGGGTGCCTCCCAATCGCGTACGCGCGTCGCTCCGTCGCCCTCAGTACCCGGGCCGTTTCCGGGCACCCCACGGACGACGCTACCGCCAAAACCCTCCTGAGGTACCGTGGCCCGCAGTCAGCACCGTAGCGACCGGGGGAGGGAGCCGCCGCCCATGGCGAACGCCGAGGAGTGCCGCGAGGCCCTGGAGCGGCTCAGCCGGAACATGGCGAAGTCCACCGGCGACGTCCGCAAGGCCGCGGCCCTCGACCGCTCGCTCAGCTGCCGGATCACCGACCTCGACCTGACCTTCACCGGGCAGCTGCGCGACGGCCGGATCCAGGACGTGGTGGCCTCCCCCGGCGTGCCGACCGGGAAGGCGGAGATCCGGCTCACCATGAGCAGCGACGACCTGGTCGCCCTGGTCGGCGGGCGGCTCACCTTCGCCTCCGCGTGGGCGAGCGGCCGGGTCAGGCTGGAGGCGGGCTTCCGCGACCTGCTGCGGCTGCGCACCCTGCTCTGAGCCGGGCCCCCGACCCGAACCCTGCCCCGGTCCCGGCCGAGCCCGGAACCGGCGGCGGAACCCGGCGCTGCCAGAGCAGCCCCGGGTCGGCCGCCCTCCCGTTCTCAGAAGCCCAGGTCGGCCAGCGCCTTGCGGCCGTCCACCGGCGCGCCGCCGGCGTCCAGCACCGTCCACGCCGCCGCGCACAGCGCCCGCAGAGCGTCCCAGCGGTCCCCCGCCCCGGACAGCCGCAGCACCCCGGCCTCCACGCCCGCGACCCAGCCGCCGCACGCGAAGCCGCCGTCCACGGCCGCGACCGCGGCGTGGGGGACGAGCAGTCCGCGCAGGTCGGCGGCCAGGTAGGTCGGCCGGTGCTCGACCGGGGCCGCCAGCAGCAGTTCCGGGGTGGTCACCCCGGTGAACACCAGCAGGCTGTCCACGCCTCCGTTGAAGGCGCCCTCGATGTCGGTGTCCAGCCGGTCCCCGACCACCAGCGGGCGCTCCGCACCGGTGCGCAGCACGGTCTCCCGGTGCATCGGCGGCAGCGGCTTGCCCGCCACCTCCGGCTCCACCCCGGTCGCCGCCCGCACCGCCGCCACCAGGGTGCCGTTGCCGGGCGCGATGCCGCGGGCCCTCGGCACCGTCAGGTCCAGGTTGGACGCCACCCACGGCAGACCGCTCTGCACGGCGTACGAGGCCTCCGCCAGGTCCGCCCACCCCACCGAGGGGTCGAAGCCCTGGACCACCGCGAGCGGACCGTCGGCCAGCGAGCGGACCGCGACCAGCCCCAGCTCGGCCAGCGCCTCCTCCAGCCCGAGACCGCCCACGACCAGCACCTTCGAGCCGGCCGGCACCTTCTCGGCGATCAGCCGGGCGGCGGCCTGGGCCGAGTTGATCACGTCGGCCGGTTCGGCCGGGACGCCCAGCTCGGTCAGGTGCTCGGCCACCACCCGCGGCGGGCGGGAGGCGTTGTTGGTCACGTAGGCGAGCCGCATCCCGGCCGAGCGGGCGGTGTCCAGCGCCTCCACGGCGTGCTCGACGGCGTGCGCGCCCGTGTAGACCACGCCGTCCAGGTCCAGCAGCGCGGTGTCGTAGGCGTCGGTCAGCGGCCGCTCGCTGCCGCCGGGGGCGGTCCGTCGCACGGGGGTGGCCGTCTCGGTCATGGCTGCGCTACCTCATTCACTGCGTCGTCGTTCACTGCGTCGATCACCGCGTCGTCCGCATCGCACTCCGTCGTGCGCCACGGCGTTCGTCACGGCCGCCGGTTCGGCTTCCGTCACGGCGTGCTGCCGGTCAGGCCCCGCCGTCGGCGCCGTTGCCCGGGCCGGCGTCGTCCGCCGGTCCTCCGGTCTGGTCCGCGGCGCCCGCCGGGGGCGCCAGGTACCCGGGTGCTCCCGGCAGCAGCGGACCGTACGCCCCGGCGCGGGCCGCCAGGGTCGCCCGGGTCTGCCGCAGCGCCTGCCGGTAGTGGGAGTTGTCCGGCCGCATCGCCACGGCCAGCGCCAGGTGCTCGGCGGAGGTCTCGAAATCCCCCAGCCGGGCCGCCGCGACGCCCCACCCGAACTGAGCGTAGTCGTCCGCCGGGTCGGCGAGCGCCACGGCACGGAAGTTCCCCAGCGCCGCCGCGTACGAGCCCGCGTCGAACTGGGCGCGCGCCAGCGCCTCCCGGATGCTGCGCGAGTGCGGCTCAACCGCCACCGCCCGGGCGAGCAGCTGCTCGGCGGCCGCCGGATGCCCCTCCGCGAGCAGCTGGGCGCCCCGGCGGAACCAGTCGTAGACGTCCCCGGCGGGCTCCCCGGAGCGGCTCTGCCGCGGCACCCCGCCGCCCTCCGAGCCGCCGTCGGGTTCCCCTTCTCCGCCCGGTTCCCCGCCAGCCGATGCGCGGTCCGGCACGCCGTCGGCCGGAGCGTCCCCGCGGGTGGCACCGGCCGGCCCGACCGGCCCGCCCGACTCGACCGGGCCGCCGCCGTCCACCCGTTCCTGCCCGTCGTCCATGCCGTTCCTCGCCCTCGGTCACACACCCGGCCCACAACCCGGCACGGGCATTCCGATCTCTCAACAACGCGTACCCGGTTACGATGCCCAGAATGAGCACACCCAGTGCAGAAGACGGAGTCGAGACTCCCGAGGGCGGCCCCGGCGATCCCGGGCACGTCGCCACCGCCGGCCTGTCCCTGTCCCCCTTCCGCGGCCTGCGCTACGTCCCCGACCGGGTCGGCGCCCTGGCCGCGGTGATGTCCCCGCCGTACGACGTCGTGGACCCGGGCCGCCGGCTCGACCTGGAGACCGCCGACCCACACAACGTGGTCCGGCTGATCCTCCCCAGGCCCGAGCCCGAGGACGCCGGTGACCGCCCCGACCGCGACACCCGCTACCGGCACGCCGCCCGGCTCCTGGCCGCCTGGCAGCGCGAGGGCGTCCTCGCCGCCGACCCCGAGCCCGCGCTCTACGTCTACGAGCAGCGGGTGCCGGCCACCGCCGACTCCCCCGAGCTGCTCCAGCGCGGCCTGATCGGCGCCCTCGCGGTGAGCGGCCGCGAGGGCGGCGTGGTGCTCCCGCACGAGGACGTGATGCCGCGGCCGGTCGCCGACCGGGTCGGCCTGATGCGCACCACCCGGGCCAACCTGGAACCGCTGCTGCTCACCTACCGGGGAAACGGCGGCGCCTCCGACGTGATCGAGCGGACGGTCGAGGCCGATCCGCTGCTCTCCACCGCCACCAGCGACGGCACCCACCACCGCCTGTGGGCGGTCACCGACCCCGCCGAGATCGCCGAGATCAGCCGCGACCTCGCCACCTGCCGGGCGCTGATCGCCGACGGCCACCACCGCTGGGAGATGTACCTGCGTCTCCAGCGCGAGCACCGTCACCTGCCCCGCAGCCCCTGGGACCGCGGCATGGTGCTCCTGGTGGACACCGCCCGCTACCCGCTGCGGGTCCGTGCCATCCACCGCGTGCTGTACCGGCTGCCGGTGGCCGAGGCGCTGGAGCGGCTCGGCGACCAGTGGAAGGTCAAGGAGGTCCCCGGACCGCTCTCCGCCGCGCTCCAGGCCCTCGCCGAGCAGAAGCGGCACGGCGGCAACGGCTTCGTCGTGACCGGCGGCGACGGCGTCTACTGGCTGCTCGGCGAGCCCGAGGAGGCCCTGCTCGACGCCACCGTGCCGCACGGCCGGCCCGAGGAGTGGCGCCGCCTGGACGCCACCGTGCTGCACGCCACCCTGCTGGACCACACCTGGCACGTCCCCGACGGCCCGGACGACATCGGCTACCTGCACACCGCCGTGGCCGCCGAGCGGGAGGCCGCGCGCACCGGCGGCACCGCCGTCCTGCTGCACCCCGTCCGGGAGTCGGTGGTGCGGCGGCTGGCCGAGCAGGGCGTCACCATGCCGCGCAAGTCCACCTCCTTCGGGCCGAAGCCGGCCACCGGGCTGGTGCTGCGCAACCTCGCGCTGGGCTGACAGCGCCCGCCGGGCCGGCCACCGGGCCGGAACGCCGTGAGGCCCTGCCGTTCCCGGAGTTCCGGGGAACGGCAGGGCCTCACGGCGTTGCCTGGGGAGCTGGTCAGCTCTTGTCGGCGCTCTTGTCGGCGTCGGCGTTGACCTCGGCGTCGGCGGCCTTGGCCTCCTCGGCCTCGGCGTCGGCGGCCTTGGTGTCCTCGGCCTTGGCGTCCTGAGCGTCCTGGGCGCGCTCGGGGACGACGCCGTCGAAGTCCTCGTCGATCTCGAGGTCGTCCTCCTCGTAGAACTCCTCGACGTCCTCCTCGTCCTCGAAGATCACGCGGTCGTCGGCGTTGTCGCCGCCGCCACGCTTCTTCGCCGGGGCCTCGGTCGACTCGGTCTCGTCCTCGTCCAGCTCCGGGTCGAGCGCGTCGGTGAACTCCACGCCGTCGATCTCGGCCAGCCGCTCCGAGGCGTTGGTGGTGCCGTCGCTGTCGGCCTCGGCGGCCTTGGCGAACCAGTCACGGGCCTCGTCGGCCCGGCCGGCGGCGATCAGGGCCTCGGCGTAGGCGTAGCGCAGGCGCGCGGTCCACGGGTGCACGGCGCTGGAGGCCAGCTCCGGGCTCTGCAGCGTCACCACGGCGGCGTCGAACTGCTCCATGTCGCCGCGGGCACCGGCCGCCACGAGACGCATCTCGACCTGGCCGGCCTTGTCCAGCTGCTTCACCTCGGGCTCGCCGGCCATCGCCAGCGCCCGCTCCGGGCGGCCCAGACCGCGCTCGCAGTCGGCCATCACCGGCCACAGGTCCACCCGGCCGGTCATCCGACGGGCGGCGCGGAACTCGGTCAGCGCCTCGGAGTAACGCTGCGTCACGTACGAGGCGAAACCGGCCGCCTCACGGACCGCCGCCACGCGGGAAGCCAGCCGGAGCGCGACACGCGAGTACTGGTAGGCCTCCTCCGGCTCGCTGTCGAGCAGGCGGGCCACCATCACCAGGTTGCGGGCGACGTCGTCCGCGAGGGTCTTGGGCAGGCTCTTGAGCTCCTGGCGCACATCCGCGTCGATCTCGAAGCCGGTGACGTCCTCCGGGATCGGCAGACGCTTGACGGGCTCGTAGTTGCCCCGGCGGTCGTCGTAGTCCCGACGGTCGCCGCCGCGGTCGTCACGGCGGTCATCGCGGCGGTAGCCGCCGCCCTGGCGGTCGTCGCGGCGGAAGCCACCGCGCTCGCCGCCACGGTCGTCGCGGCGGAAGCCGCCACGGTCGCCGCCACGGTCATCGCGGTCACGGCCGTAGCCGCCGGAGGGACGGTCACCGCGGTCGCGGTTGAAACCACCGGACGGGCGGTCGTCACGGCGGAAGCCGCCACGCTCGCCACCACGGTCGTCACGGTCACGGCCGTAGCCGCCCGACGGACGGTCGTCACGACGCGGACGGTCGTCACGGTCGTCCCGGCGGAAACCGCTCGGGCGGTCGTCGCGACGGAAGCCACCGCCGGCCGGACGGTCGTCACGACGGAAACCACCGGACGGGCGGTCGCCGCGGTCGCGGTTGAAACCACCCGACGGGCGGTCGTCACGGCGGAAGCCGCCACGCTCGCCGCCGCGGTCGTCACGGTCGCGGTTGAAGCCACCGGACGGGCGGTCTTCGCGACGGAAGCCGCCACGGTCGCCGCCGCGGTCGTCACGGTCGCGGTTGAAGCCACCCGAGGGGCGGTCGTCGCGACGGAAGCCACCACCGGCCGGACGGTCGTCACGACGGAAACCGCCGCGCTCGCCACCACGGTCATCGCGGTCACGGCCGTAGCCGCCGGAGGGACGGTCACCGCGGTCGCGGTTGAAGCCACCGGACGGGCGGTCGTCACGGCGGAAGCCGCCACGGTCGCCACCGCGGTCGTCACGGTCACGGTTGAAGCCACCCGAGGGGCGGTCGTCGCGACGGAAGCCACCACCGGCCGGACGGTCGTCACGACGGAAACCGCCGCGCTCGCCACCACGGTC
>NZ_JBHXLL010000049.1:65822-66475 GCF_042721415.1 Kitasatospora sp. NPDC058444
GTCATCGCGGTCACGGCCGTAGCCGCCGGAGGGACGGTCACCGCGGTCGCGGTTGAAGCCACCGGACGGGCGGTCGTCGCGACGGAAGCCGCCACCGGCCGGACGGTCGTCACGACGGAAACCACCGCGCTCGCCACCACGGTCGTCACGGTCACGGCCGTAGCCACCGGCCGGACGGTCGTCACGGCGGTAGCCGCCGGAGGGGCGGTCGTCCCGACGGAAGCCACCGGACGAACGATCGTCACGGCGATCGTCACGGCGGTCATCGCGACGGTAGCCGCCACGGTCGTTGGACGAGCCCCCACGGGACCGGGGCTCGTAGCCTCGGCCGTCGTCCGATCGACGCTCGGGACGGTCCTGGGGCTGGTTCGACATCGTGGTGACTCCTTCTGCTGCTTCAGCTCCACCGCTGGCGGAGCATGCAACTCCGCTGCCGCCACACGGTTTCGACGCCGGCCTGCTGGCCTGCGTACCTTCTCCATTGTCCGGCATGCCAGGACCGTCCGCGTCTGGGCGGAAGTCCCGTTCTGCCGGTCTTCTTCACGTTCGCAAAACACAAAAAGGCCGCGGCCCCAGCGAGTCGCGGGGGCCGCGGCCTTGAATAATTGTTCGGCGGCGTCCTACTCTCCCACAGGGTCCCCCCTGCAGTACCA
>NZ_JBHXLL010000050.1:0-66368 GCF_042721415.1 Kitasatospora sp. NPDC058444
GCCCTCCGCGTCTACCCCCCCCCCCCCCCGGCCCCCCCCCCCCGCGCCCTCCCCCCCCCCGGTGGGGGCGGGGCGCCCCCCCCCCCCCCGGGGCCCCCCCCACGGCCGTGTCCGGCGCGGAAGGGTCAGCCCGCGTACACGTCCTCGACGTACCGCCCGGACTCGATCAGCCCCTGGAGCCAGGCCAGCGCCCGCTGCTCGTCGGCGCCCGGGGTGCGCTCCCGGTACAGCGCCCGGAAGGCCGCCCGGACGCCGGGCGCCATCCGGGCCCCGTCGCCGCACACGTACACCTCGGCGCCGGCCTCCAGCAGTTCCCAGACCTCGCCCGCCTCGGCGGCGATCCGGTCCTGCACGAAGCGCCGCCCCTGCTGGGGCCGCTCGCTGAAGGCGGGCCGCAGCGAGACCGCGCCGGTCTGCTCGGCGGCCTCCAGCTCGCCGCGGTGCAGGTAGTCCGCCGCCTCGTCGTCGCAGCCGAAGTACAGCAGCGCCGGGGCGAGGCCGGCCCCCTGGGCGAGCAGCGCCCGGCGGTCGGCGACGGCGCCGCGGAAGGGCGCCAGGCCGGTGCCGGCCGCGATCATGACCACCGGGGTGCGGTGGCCGATCCGGAACGCCTCCCGGCAGGGCTGGACCCTGGCCAGCACGGTGTCGCCGACCGCGACCCGGTCGAGGTAGCCGGAGCCGGTGCCGCGGAAGGTGCCGTGGCCCGAGCGGGCCGGGGCGCTGAGCACCGAGACCATCAGCTCCACCTGGCCGGAGTCGCCGGTGGGCGAGGAGGAGATCGAGTAGTGCCGCGGCCGGATCGGCGGCAGCAGCTCCAGCAGCACCGGCCAGGTCAGCCGCTCCTGCACCGCCGGGTGGTCCTCGATCAGGTCCAGCAGGGTGCGCGGGTCGTCCTCGGGCAGGGCCCGCAGGGCGGCCTGCTCGGGCGGGCAGGGGTTGAGCGCGGCCAGCACGGCGCGCTGCTCGGCGCTCGGGCGGTCCTGCAGCTCGACGTGACGGGTGAGCAGTTCGCGGACGGTCAGCGGGCGGTCGACGGCCAGTCCGGTGCGCCGGTGCGCCACGATGTTCAGCACCGTGTCCGGGTCGGCGCCGAACAGCTTGGCGGCGCGCTCGACCAGCACCGGGTCGTTGGCCGGGAGTACGGCGAGGTGGTCGGCGGTCCGGTAGCCGGTGCCCTCCGGCAGGGCCAGCCGGACCAGCCGCTTGACCCGGTGGTAGCCGGGGTCGGTCAGGCTGCCGACGGCGGTGACGGTCAGCTCCGCCGTGTCGTGCCGGGCCGCCAGCGCGGCCAGCGGGCCGCCGGTCACCTCGGTCACCGAGTACGCAGCCTCGGGCCGCGCCGCGGCGGGGGCGTCGGCGTCCCCGTGGCGCGCCAGCAGGGCCTCGGCCAGCGCCGCGGTGAACTGCCGTACGGTGCCCGCGAGGTCGCCGGAGGCGTCGGCCTCGGCGCGGGCCAGCAGCCGGGTGCCGCCGAGCTCGGCGAGCCGGTCGTCGATCAGCGCCGGGATGCGCTGGTAGGTCGCGGCGTAGGTGCGGTCGCCGATGCCGAGCACCGCGTACTCGACCCCTTCGGCGCCGCCGCCGTCCGGGGTGTCCTGGAGCCGGCGGACGAACCGGGCCGCGTCGTCGGTCGGCTGCCCGTTGTACGAGGCGGCGGTGATCACCACCGGCCGGTCGGTGGGCAGCCCGTCCGCGTACGCGTCCAGCGGGGCGGTCTCGGTCTCGCAGCCGAGGTCGGCGGCGGCCTCCGCGAGCTGTCGGGTGAACTCCCGGCAGGCACCGTAGTTGGAGCCGTGCAGGAGCAGCAGCCCGGTCCCCCGGCGGACCCGCCCGGGACGCTCGGCGACCGGACCGGCCTGGACCGCCGCGGCCTGGGCGGCCGGGGCGGCCGGGGCCTGGACGGGGGTGCGCCGGGCGAGGCCGAGGGTGAACCCGTCGGGCTTGATGGTGAGCGTCTGCTTGAGGGTCAGCCGGTAGTCGGCGTGGTCGATCAGCCGGTAGCGGTGGACCACCATACCGAGCAGCATGACGGCCTCGTGAAACGCGAACTGCCGCCCGATGCAGGCGCGTTCGCCGGTACCGAAGGGCTTGAAGGCATGCGGGGATCGGGCCTCCTCGCGGTCGGGGTCGAACCGGGAGGGGTCGAACAGCTCCGGGTTGTCGCCCCAGGCCGGGTCGCGGTGCAGCAGCGGCGTGCTGACGAAGACGGTCTCCCCGGCGCGCAGCGGGATGCGCCCGCCGAGCAGGGTGTCCTCGCGCGCCTCGCGGCTGAACGCGGGCGCCGTCGGCCACAGCCGCAGCGCCTCGTTGAGCACCTGGCGGGTGTGGCGCAGCCGTCCGACGTCCTCGTAGGAGGGCTGCGGATCGGCCTGGTCGCCCCAGAGCTCGTCCACCTCCCGCTGCACCTGGCGCAGCACGGCCGGGTTCTTGGCGAGGTAGTACAGCGCGAAGGAGAGCGCGCCCGAGGTGGTCTCGTGGCCGGCGATCAGGAAGGTGATCACCTGGTTGCGGATGTTCTCGGCGTCCAGTCGGGTGCCGTCCGAGGGGCGGACCGCTCCGAGCATCAGGCCGAGCAGGTCCTCGGCCGGGCCCTGGACTCCCTCCCCGGCCCGGGCGGCGATCACGTCGTCCACCACGGCGGCCAGGTAGTCGGCGTCGGCCCGGAAGGCCGCGTCGCGCTCACCGTGGTCCGCCTGCGGGTCGCGGGTGAGCCTGGTCATCGCCCAGTCCAGGCAGCGCACCATCGCCTCGACGAAGGGGTGCGGCTCGTCGCGCTCGAAGGAGCCGAAGTCGAAGCCGAAGCCGGCCAGGCCGATGGTGTCCAGGGTCATCCGGGTCATGTCGCCGGGCACGTCCACCGGCTGTCCGGCGGCCTCCCGGCGGTCCCAGGAGTCGACCAGTCGGCGGGCCACCCGGAGCATCACCGGGTGGTAGGCACGCATCGAGCCGAGCGCGAAGGCGGGCATCAGGATGTCGTGCGCCCGGGCCCAGTTGGGCTCGTCGTTGTAGGCGGTGAACAGGCCGTCGCCGGCGAACTGCCGGACGTTCCCCAGGGCCTGGCTGATCGACTTGGTGAACCGGGTCTCGTCGGCCAGCTCCGTCACCAGCTCCAGGCCGCTGACGACCAGGGTGTCCCGGCCGTACAGTCGCTGGACGAAGGCCGGGCCGTGCTCTCTGGCCAGTTCCATGATGCGCAGCATCGGGACGGCGGTCGGCGGCATCGCCGAGATGTCCACCAGGGGGACGCCCCGGCTCTCGCCCCCGGCCGCCGGCTCGTCCTCGGTCGTGCGCTCCACGGTCTCGGTCATCGGTGTGCCCCTCCCACGGCAGGAAACTTTCGTCTTCCACCACTGTGCGCCCAGCTGGAGGGGGCGCCGGCGGCGATCACTACATGATTGTGTAGTACCCGGGGCGGTTACGGGCTTGCTACGGGATCGCTACGGACTTGCTACGGGCCGTCAGCTCGGGCACGGGGAAAGGAGAGTCACGGATGCGGACGAGCGAGGGCTGCGGCCCCGTGCCGGACGACCCGCGGGAAGCGGCGGTGATCTGGCGCAACCGGGCGCTGCGACTGCTGGACCACATGCCGCTGCCGATCGCGGTGTGCGAGTTCGGCGGGCGCATCCTGATCGTCAACCGTGCCATGGCAGCCGAATTCGGCTGTCTGCCGGGCCAGTTGAACAACCGCAGGATCCTGGAGTTCTTCACCCTCCGGGACAGCGGCACCCTGGAGGCACTCACCGAGGCCGTCCGGCTGCACCGTCGCTCGCAGTACCCGGCGCGGGTCTCCTGGACACCCGCCGACGGCCGCGAGCGGCACGGCGAGATGACCGTCGCCCTGGTCGGCGACTCCCCGGAACAGACCCCGAGCCTGCTGCTGTCACTGCGGACGGCGGAGTTCACGGGCGCGGCCCCGCCGCCGGGCCCGCAGGCCGAGGCCAGCCCCGTCGAGACCCGGATCCTGGCCGCGGCGGCCCGGGGCGACACCACCGCGCAGATCGCGCGGGAGATCGGCATCACCCCGGACGGGGTCAACTACCACCTGTCGCGCCTCTCCCGCCGCTGGCGCGTCCCCAACCGCACCGCCCTGGTCGCGCGGGCCTACACCACCGGCGTCCTGGCCCCGAACACCTGGCCGCCGCGGCCGTCCGACTGAGGGGACAAGGGCGGCGGGGGACCGGGACGCTTCGTCTCCCCGACGAGGTGGCCCGGGCGACGGGCGGTCAGTGCGCCGGGAGCCGTACGGCCTCGATGAAGGCCGTCGTGGCGGAGGGGTTCGGGAGCGGGCGTCCGTAGACCTCCCCGAGCCGGACGAGGGTGGTGACCTCCGGCGTCCAGCCGTTCCCGCCGAGCCATCCGTCCGTGCCCGGGCCGAGACCGCCGCGCCACAGCGCGGTCATGTGGGCGAGCGCCGGGTCGTGCGGGGTGCGGCTCAGGTCCCGGCCCTGCTCCAGCAGCAGCCGGCTGCCCGGGGCGGCCAGCCCGGTCACCGCCGTGAGGAGTCCGGCCGCCTCCTCCGCCGTGAGGTAGACCAGCAGCCCCTCGGCCAGCCAGACCGAGCGCCGCTCCGGGTCGAACCCGGCGGCGACCAGCCGCTCGGGCCACGTCGGGTCCAGCAGGTCGGCGGGCAGGGCGGTGCGCTCGGCCTGCGGCACGGCGCCGAGGCCGTCCAGGACCTGCTCCTTGAACGACAGCACCGGGCCCAGGTCGAGCTCGAACACCCGGGTGCCGGCCGGCCAGTCCAGCCGGTACGCGCGGGCGTCCAGCCCCGCCGCCAGCAGCACCACCTGGTCGGTGCCGGCGGCGAGCAGCCGGTCGTCGTAGAAGCGGGTGCGCAGGATGCCGTGGGCGAGCAGGGCCCTGGCGAGCCTGCTGCCCGGGCCTGCCGGGGCCGGTTCGAGGCCGGCGGCGGTGACGAACGCGATGGCGTAGGGGTCGACGAAGAGCGGGTCGGGGCGGGAGCTCTCGTAGGCGCGCGCCCGGGCGACGGACAGGGCGGTGCGGGAGACCGGGCTGAGCGGTTCGGGGGTCGTCATGCCCGGCAATCTACATCGCTACCGATGCATCGGTGAAGATGTATTCTGGCGGGCATGGACGGCGTGCAACTCCTCAGGCTGGGCAAGCGGTTGACCGAACTCGGCCGCGCTCTGATCACCGACCCGGCCTCCGAACACCTCACCGCCGGAGAGATCGCCGTGATCGCCGACGTGTACCGGCACCCCGCCGCCTCCGTCCAGGAGATCCGGGTCCGGACCGGCTTCGCCCAGAGCCACGTCTCGGTCTCCGTCGCCCGGCTGCGCGAACACGGCCTGCTCGACGCCGCGCCCGACCCGACCGACGGGCGGCGCACCCTGCTGACCGTCTCCGACCACGCCCGGCACGCCATCCGCACCCACGTCGCCCGGCCCGCCGAGCCGGTCATCGCCAAGGCCGTCCCGGACCCGGAGAAGGCCCGGAGGGTCACCGAGCTGCTCGACGAGCTCGCCGGTCTGCTGCTGCCCTGACCCTCGCCGGCTCCCCGTCCCCTCCGGTCCCGTTCCGTCTCGTCCGGTCCCGTCCGGAGTTCGACAAGTCGGTGACAAACTCCTCTGGTTGATCCCCCGTCACGACCGATCCCTGCCATCATCCCGGCTGGACCCGGGAGTCGCCCGGGAAGGGCGGAGGGAGCGCGATGGACGTGCGGGCGGCAGATGCGGCACGGGGACGTCGTCCCGCTCCTCACCAAGGAGGTGCGCGATGACGACGAGTGAGCTCCCCGAGCCCGTCGACGCGGGACCCCGCACTAGCGTCCGCGCCCACCCGGGGAAGGGCCACCCCGTCGCCCGCGTAGCGGCCCGGATGCTGCTCGTCCTGACCGGCCTGGCCACCGTCGCCCTCGGCTTCTCCTGGTTCGTCGACGCCTACGACGAGGCGTTCGCCTACCGCAGCGCCCCGGCCTGCACCGCCTCCGTGTCCACGCCCGCCACACCCGCCACGGACTGCACCACCCACGAGACCGGCCGGGTGACGGGCAAGAAGAGGACGTCGACCGAAGACTCCGTCTCCTACGAGGTGACCATCTCCCGCGAGGTCGCACCCACCGCCACCTACCTCGTCACCGACGGCCTCTACGGCAGCGTCCGGACCGGCGTCGACGTGGACTTCACCCTGTGGCGCGGCCACGTCGTGGAGGTCTCGTACCAGGGCCACCGCTCCCCGATCACCGACACCCCGTGGCGCACCCACCTCAAGCTGGCACTCCTGATCGGCGCGGGAACCGCCCTCACCGTCTTCACCCTGCTCCGGGGCCACCGGGACGGCTGGATCGTCCCCGCCACCGCCTGCCTGTTCCTCGCCTTCTTCACCCTCTGCGGCAGTGTCATCCTGGTCACGGTCCACTGGTCCTTCGCCGTCACCCTCGCCCTCGCGATCGTCGGCTGGCTGGCCTTCACGGCCGCCACCACCGCGATCTGCTGGGACCACTAGCCGGGGCGTGCCCCGGTGTCCCGGGCGAGGGTGCTCACTCGGAGTCCTTCCGGGCCGGGTCGGGGATCCAGCTGCCGTGGAAGCCGGCCGGCACCCGGACCGGCAGGTGGACGGTGGCGAGCGGGGCGCCGGTGAAGTCCTCGGCGGAGAGGACGACCAGGTCGCTCGCGCCCCGCTCGGGGTCGTGGACGTAGGCCAGCAGGTAGCCGTCGTCCTCGCTGCGGGCGCCCTGCCTCGGAACGAAGGAGACCTCGCCGGTGTAGCGGCCGGGGCCGAACCGCCGCACGGTGCTGGACTGCCGGCGCAGGTCGTGCTTGATCAGCGCGTCCCCTGCGGCCTCCGGGGGCAGCGCGTCGAGGCTGTCGGCGTCGGCCAGGTGGCGCAGCAGGTCGGTGGCCACGGTGGAGTATCCGTAGCGGTGGGTGCCGCCGACCACCGCCGGGCTGACCGCCGGGAACTCCTGCGGCCGGTCGTCCAGGCGGGTCTCGGTCACCTTGCCGGAGACGGTGTCGACGGTCCAGCGGTCCAGGGTGGGACTGCTCTGCCCGTCCAACGCGCCGCCGGCGAACATCCGCGGGTAGCGGACCACGTCGACGACGACCCGGTGGCCGTCCTCGTGCGCGTTGAGCGTGTGGAAGACGAAGCAGGGCTCGATCTCGTACCAGGCGACCTCGGTGCCGTTGCGCGGCAGCAGCCCGATCCGCGCGGCGCGGGACTCGTCCCAGACCGCCGGATACGTCTTGCGCTCCCGGTTGTCGGGCGGGCTGACGCGCGCCGTGAGGTCGAGGACGACGGCGAAGTTCCGGGTCAGCGCCATGTCGTGCACCACCGGCCGGTGCGCGACCGGCACGTCCACGGCACGCACGACGGCGCCCTGCGGGGAGACCACCAGGTGCCGCAGGTTCTCGCTGTCCCGCTGCCAGGTGATCGCGTGCAGCTCACCGGTGAGCGGATCGAGCTTCGGGTGGGCGGCGAACCCCTCGGGCAGCGTGCCGCAGAAGTCGCTGGCGCCCACCGTCTCGATCTCGTAGGAGAGTTCGTACGGGCGGAAGCCGCCCTCGACCAGCGCGAAGGTGCGGTCTGCGTGCCCGATGACGTGGGTGTTGGGCGCGACGTCGGTGATTCGCGGCGCGGCGCCGGGGCGCGGCCGCTCCCCCAGGGCCTCGGCCACGGCGGCGCTGCGCACCAGCCGGTTGCGGTACCACCGGGCCCGCCCGTCGAGCAGCCGCACCCCGTGCACCATCGCGTACCCGGCGAACAGGTGCCGCGGCCGAGGGTCCTCCGGCCGCATCCCGTTGGGCCCGTTGCGCAGGTACCGGCCGTTGAGCTCGGCCGGGATCGTGCCCGTGACCGGCAGGTCGAACGCGGTGACTTCCTCGCCCACCGGCGTGTAGGCACCGGTGAACGGATTGGTGACGGTGGACACCGCAGACTCCTCCAGACCGCTTCCGACTACCGCCGCACCCGCGGAGCGGCGCGCACGGATCAACGACCCGCCGCCCTCCGGGTGACGGCCGCCGCTCAGCGGGTGCCAGCCGCGCGGCGGTGAGTGAGCCGGCGGTATCGAAGGAGGTGCGGGCGCGGCGGCGAACGCGTCGAGGACGGTCTCGCCGAAGGCCTGGCCGAAGAGCACGGCCTCCTTGGTCGGGTCCCGGCCACTCGCGCCGCTCGCCGCGGGTCACCCATGGCGGTGAACTCGACCGCCGTCCCGGCGAATCTGCGGGCACCGGATTCGTCCACGCAACAGAGTGGACCGACCGATCGGGGGGACGCGGCAAGCACGACCGAGCCGCGCGAGCGTGACCGCACCCCGGTGACCGCACCGCCGGCAGCCGTCATGCCTCTCCCCCACGCGGCCGCGTCACCGAGCAGGTCCGCTGAGAGACGGGAGACCACGATGTCGATGCCGTACCCGGGTGAGCCGTTCGCCGAGCCGGTCGATGAGGCCGGGCAGACCTCTGCCGTCGCGGTGCGCCTGGTGCTGGCCGTGGCGGACGCGGTGCGCCGCTCGGCGCAGCGCAGGGCGGGCGGGGAGCAGGCGTTGCCCGCCGCGGATCAGGCCGTGCCCGAAGCGGCCGGGGACGTGAAGGCGCTGGTGGCGCCCGCCGTGGCCTGGGCGCTGATGAGCGATCCCGACTGGCCGGTGATGGCGCGGCAGTTGGTCGCGCTGCGGCGGGCCGGTGTCGACCTGGAAGGCTTCCTGTCCCGCGTGGGCGACCTCGCGGTGTCCGTACGGAGCGCGGTCGAGGCGAATGCGGCGCGGAGCGCGGCCGAGGGAACCCAGGAGTGGGCGCGGCTGCTCCGTTCGACGCTGCCGGCGAGCACCGTGCGGGAGGCGATCCTGTCCTCCCCGACCTGGCCGGAGACCGCGGCCACCGTGCAGGCGCTGCGACAGCGCGGCGCCGACGTCCGGCGGATCCTGGTGGCCGCCCACGCGGAGGGCGTCGGCGTCGAGCAGGCCGTGGACCGGGTACTCCGTGCCGGTCGCCGGTCGGCGGCTTCGCCGGGCCCGGACTCGCTGCGTTCCTACGGCCCGCTCACCGCCGGGCTGGACGTGCCGAACGACCTCTCGCTGGGAAGCCGCTTCAGGGCGCTGGCGCAGCTGGGGGTGAGCCGGTCGGAGAGCGCCCGCTTCGTCCGGTGGGTCCACGAGGCGCTGCCGAAGCGCGAACGCGAGGCCGCTCTGCTGGTGAACTCCCGCCAGTGGCCCCTGTTGGCGGCCCGCATGGCGCGGATTCAGGACGAGGGCCGATCCGTGCCGGACCACCTGACGCGGCTGATGCGTGACCGCAGTTGGGAGTCCGGTCCCGCTTCCTCCCTGGTCGCTCGCCTGGTGCGCGCCACCGCCGACGCCCTGAACCGGCCGACGCCCACGGACTGCGCAGCCTCCACCGTTCTGGCCGGTCCGGCCAAGGCCCGCTCGGCGACAGCCGCCCGGCCCCCTCGGCCCACCCGAACCGCCACCCCCACGCGCCACCCGGCCGCCCCGTACCGAGCACCCGCCCCCAACCCGCGCGCCGGCCGTTCGCGCTGACGGCGACGGACGCCCGGCCCCACCGGCCCCGCGCCCGCCACAGCCCGGACGGGGCACGGCGGGCGCGGGGCCGTCACGTGTGCCGGAGGGCCGTCACGGGGCCGTCGGTTCCAGGCAGCCGACTTCGTAGAGGTCCGCCACGACGATCGCCGTGACGTCACCCGCGTCGTCACGTCCCACCCAGACCGGGTAGACGCCGTCTCCGCCCAGCAGGAAGGTGACCAGCTCGGCCCCACCGGCGCGATCGGCAACCTTGCTGTAGCCGCCCTCGAGGTTGTCGACGTCGTGGACGTCGTCGCCACCGGAGTCGCCGGAGTCGCCACCGCCGGAGGTGAGAGCGCGCATGTAGCGGCGGCCCAGGTCGGTTCGGGCGGCGGACTCCACGAAGCAACCGGTGGCGGAATCGACGCCGAAGCCGAAGTACTGGCCGTCGCGCAGCAGCCGCGGGTCGTCGCCCGGCGGGACCGCCATCGTCCAGCGGACGGTCGGCTTCTCGCTCACCAGCACGCGCACGGCGTACGTGTCGCGGGCGGTGAAGCGATCGCCGAACATCTCGTCCTCGTAGTCGGCACCGGTCTCCTGCACCGGGTAGACGCCGGGCGGGACGTCGATCACCAGCGGGTCGCCCTCCGCGCCGTCGGGCAGGTACGAGGGGTCGCAGACCGCCAGCCGACCCGTCGGCAGGGCGATCTCCGTCACCGTCCGGACCGGATCGATGGTGAGCGACTGCGGCCGGTGGCGATGGGTGAACGTGAACCCGGGGGTGAACAACTCCTCGAGCCGGGGTGCGGCCGCCGGCGCCGGCGGCCGCCAACCGAAGGGCTCCGCTGCGCCGCCGGCCGACGGCGGCGCGACGGCCGACGGCGGTGCGCCGGCCGACGTCCCCTCGACGATCTCGAACGTTCCCCGCGACCCGAGCTGGGGTGCCGCCAACAGGCTTTCCCAGCAGCCGAATTCCGGGACCGGCAGCCACCACTGGTCACGCGGCAGGTCGACCAGCGTGCGCGTCGATCCGCCACCGCGGCCGCGCGGGTAGCGGCCCTCGCTGTTCTTCCCGTCCGGATACAGGTCGACGGTCCGCCGCAGGGCTCCGTCCGAGAGCTCGGGGAGGTCCTCCTGCTCGTAGGACCACTCGGCCAGGTGGCGCAGGAACAGCCGTCCCGGCTCCAGCCTGCGCAGGTCGGCCTCGAACACGCGGCGGCCCCAGCCGTCGAACCGCCACAGGCCCAGGTAGTGCTCCGCCCAGGCGACGTGCAGCACCGCGAGGGGAAGCTCCTGCCCCGGGGCGGCGAGCACGACGGCGTACGGCTCGCCGGCCGCGTCCCGGCGGGCGGCCTCCGCCCGGGAGATCGGACGGACCGTCGAACGGTTCGCGGAGTCCCACCCGTCGCCGTAGACCGCTTCGACGAGCACGTCGCTGTACACCTCTGTCATCCCTGCCTTCCATCGGGCCGTCCGCTGTGTGGATCACCCTAGAGACCGGGTCCGACAGGTCCGACAGCCGGGCCGCCGGTGCGGGCGGCAAGCCTCCCCGACCCCTTGCGCTGTGCTCGAAACCTGATCGAGCAGTTGTCCAACCGAACGGGTGAAATGGACGGCGACCGCGCGCCATCCGGACTTCCCGTGGGCCGAAGCGTCCGCAGCCACCTCGCCACCGGCCGAGCGGCCGCACTCGAACAGGCTCTCGCCGCCTGTTCGCTGGGGTCCGCCGTCCCACCCGGACCTGTGCGCGTCCGACCGGAGGGCACCCGATCCACCCCTGGTCGTGCTCGAAAAGTCCCCATTCGACCTCGGCACGCCCGGAGGTAATCCACTTGAACGCCGAATTCGAACAGCACCATCATCGGTCGCCTGGAAACGACCGCCCATACATCCGTGAACTCGTCCTCCAGAGAGGCGATTTGACCATCGAAACACCCTGACCGGCAGCACCGCACACCCGCCCACCGTCCGGGCCCGGAGGACCTGTGGCGAGACCGGCACCGACCGGCGGAACGTGTTCCGCCCTACGAGCGAGGAGCCCCAACAGTGATCGACTTCCATGTGCTCACCGATCTGGCCCTCCACGAGGGCGTCGACCGGATCGCCGTCGGTGTGGTGGTCCGCGACGCCTCCGGCCGGATCCTGATGATCCGCCGGGCCGCCCACGACGACCTGCCCGGTCTGTGGGAGTACCCGGGCGGCGGCCGGGAGGGCGACGAGGCGGTGGAGGCCGCCGCGTCGCGGGAACTGTCCGAGGGGTCCCCTTCGACGAGGTGCTCGACCTCAAGGTCCCGCCCTACCTGCACCACTACCTGCCACTGCTCCGCGCAGCGGTCGAGAACCCCACCGGGAGCACCACGTGACCCAGCTCGACGACACCCGCCACCCGGCTCACCCGGCTCACCCCGCAGTCACGGCGGACGCAGCGGACACGGTGTCCGCGACACCCGGTACGGACCCGCTGACGCTGGTCGTGGGCGTCCACCTCGTCCTGGCCGACGACGGCACGGTGCTGCTCGGGCGGCGCCGCAACACCCGCTACGCCGCCGGTTTGTGGCACCTCCCCGCCGGCCACATGGAACCCGGCGAACCGATCACCCACAGCATGACGCGCGAGGCCGAGGAGGAACTCGGCATCACCATCGCCGCGGACGACCTCGAACTCGTCCACACCCTGCACCACCTCGACGCCGACGACGGCCGCAGCCGCCTCCAGCTCTTCTTCCGCCCCGCCCGCTACACCGGGCAGCCGCGCAACGCGGAGCCGCACAAGTGCGAGGAACTGCGCTGGTGGCCGCTCGACCACCTGCCTCCCGACACCGTGCCCTACACGGCGCACGCCCTCGGTGAGATCACCCTCGGCAACCCCCTGTCCACCGTCGGCTGGCCGGCCTGACCGCGTAACCCCGCACCGGCCCGCAGACCCGCCGCGCCGCCCACCCCGACCAGCTGACGTACCCGCCCGACCAATCGCCCTGGAGGTAACACCGTGGAAAGCCTTCGCCAGACCGTAGCCGTGATCGCCCACGACCGCGACCGGGGCCTGGTGGCGACCGTCCGCCACGCCACGGACAGCTGCAGCCCGACGCCGGCGGACGAGGCTTCCCCACCCACGGCCGGAACGACGAACGCTTCGACTCGAGCACGCTGATCGGCGCGTGACAGCGATGGGCCGACACCGACGCCCGCCCGACCCCCAGCTGCCGACCGACACCGACGCCAGGCTGCGCGCCATCGCCGGCGAGCAGCCCGTCCTGGAGGAAGGCGTCGTCGTCTTCCCCGGCAGCACCGTTCCGTACGCCTACCGGACGGTGCACAGGCCGGACGGCACGACCGACCGTCACCTCGTCCGTCTGGAGACCCCACCACCACGACCGCCCCACTGACCCCCTTACCGACCACCCTTCGTGGAGGACCCACCGTGTCCGGGCCCCCATACGCCGCCCTCCGGGCCCGCCCGCCACTCGGGCACGTACACCCCCGCAGCCACCACCCTCGCGACCGGGAAGGGCCGCACATGAAGCGAAACCGCACGAAGGCCGCCGCCGAGCAGTCGGTCTCCCCCAGCGAGCAGTTCCTGTTCGGCGGCCCCCTACGCTACGACTACACCTTCGACGACCACGAGCAGACCATGCTCCAGGTCGGCTTCCTCACCGTCGCCCGCCAGATCCCCGGTCTGCTGCGCACCGCCGTCCGGCTCGCCCGGGAAGCGGACCGCACCGCGCTGGTCGTCGTCGCCGTCGCCGAACTCGGCCGAGCGGCCGCCACCGCCCTCGGGCTGCTCGCCACCAACCAAGCCCTCGCCTCCCTCTTCGCGTCGGGCCGGTCGGAGGACCTGCTGCGCTCGGCCCTGCCGGCGGCCCTCGCCGTCGGCGGCGCCGCCGCCTTCTCCGCCGTCATGGGCGTGCTCTCCACCTGGGCGACCAGGCGGCTGGAGCCCAAGACCGAGCGCGCCGCCACCGACGCCTACCTCCGGCGCACCGCCCGGGTCGAACTCGCCGCCCTGGAGGATCCCGAGTTCAGCCGGCAGCTGGAGTCGGCGCGCTTCGGCAGCTCGGCGATGCGCCGGCTGATCGGCCAGGGCGTGCAGGTCCTCGCCGCGCTGCTCAGCATGGTCGCGGCCGGCGGGGTACTGCTCAGCCTGGACCCCTTGCTGCTGCCGATGCTCGTCCTCATCGCCGCGCCGAAGGGCTGGGGTGCGGTGCGCAGCGCCCGGCGCCGCTACCGCTCGGTCATGGCATGGATCCAGCACCACCGCGCGTCCTCGGTGCTCGCCCAGGCGATCTCCCAGCCGCACGCCGCCACGGAGGTCCGCGTCCACGCGGTGGGCCCGTTCATCCTCGGCCACTACCGCGAGCTGGCGCGCGCCTCGGAGCTGGAACAGAACCGCCTCGCCCGGGCAGGGGCCGTCACCTCGCTGCTGGCGTCCGCGCTGTCGGGGCTGGCCGCCGCGGCGACCTTCGCCGTCCTCGGCCTGCTGGTCCACTACGGCCGGATGGACCTGGCCGTCGCGGGCACCGCCGTGGTCGGCGTGCGCACCGGCACGGGCAACATCACCTCCCTGGTCACCACTGTCAACGGGCTCTACGAAGAGGCACTGTTCGTCCGCGACCTGGAGTCGCTGCAACGCGAGGCCGAGCGCCGGGCCATCCCGACGGGCGGTGCCGATCTGCCCGAACGGCCGGAGGTCCTGCGGGTGGAGGACGTGTCCTTCACCTACCCCGGCCGTACCGGCCCCGCGCTCCACGACGTCACCCTGGAGATCCCGCGCGGCAAGGTCGTCGCCCTGGTCGGCGAGAACGGCTCGGGCAAGTCCACCCTCGTCAAGCTCCTGTGCGGCCTGTACCTCCCCGATGCCGGCCGCATCCTGTGGGACGGCGTCGACACCGCCACCGCCGACCGCGACCAGCTGTTCTCCTCCGTGGTCATGCTCGAACAGGACTTCCAGCAGTGGCCGTTCACTCTGCGGGCCAACGTCCTGATCGGCCGCCCGGAGAACGGCGACGACGACGCCCAGCTCAAGCGCGCCGCCGACTACGCCGACCTCCAGCCCCTCCTCGAAGGCCAGGACCACGGCTGGGACACGCTCGCCGCCCGCGGCTTCCGCGGCGGCGTGCAGTTCTCCGGCGGTCAGTGGCAGCGCATCGGCATGGCCCGCGCCCACCATCGCGCCACCACCACCGGCCCGGCGGGACGCCGTCCCCACCTCGTGATCGCGGATGAACCGACCTCCGCCCTCGACGCCAGGTCCGAGGTCGCGGCCTTCGGCCGCATCCGGGAACTCGCCGCCCAGGGCCTGACCGTCGTCCTGATCACCCACCGCCTCGCCGCCACCGCCGGGGCCGATCTCATCTACGTCCTCCATCAGGGCCGCCTCGTCGAGCAGGGCACCCACGACGAACTGATGGGCCTGCGCACCCGGTACCGCGAGTCCTACCTCCTCCAAGCCGCCCAGTACAGCACCGCGCACGTCCCCCACCAGAGCTCCGCCACGACTGCACCCACCACCTCGGCCTGAACGACGCGGGCCCGATCACACTGCTCCGGCCTGGACCGCGCCACCGCCGCCACGCCCACCACTGCCGGCCGTCTCGGTTTTGCCCAGCCCGCCCCTCGAACCGGAGGCGAGGACAGCGGCCCCTGACTGGGCGGCCCCGCGCGGCAGCATCGCCGTTGAACCCGCCGGCCTTCCCTCACCGCCGTGCGGCCCGGCTGGTGGATATGGCGGACCCGACAACCCTCGCGGCCGCGTCCGTCAAGCGTCACACCGGCGAACAGATGAGCGACGGACCGGGATGCCGCTTCACCGAGCCCAGCGACCTGCGGAGCCGCGACAATGCCGTCCACTGCAGGTCCAGGTACCTCCTGACGGCGCGGCTGCGGCCGTCGCCCGATTTTTGTCCGACCGGACAGCGAGTGGATCAAGCCCCGTCAACTACGCTGCCGCCAGATCCCTTTCCCCGGATCCGGGCGACCACGTGGCGCCCGGGACAGGCCCGGAGCAGGCGCCTTCAGGGAGAGGGGTTCGTCCATGGACGCCGACAGAGGTGGTCAGGGGCGAGGTACTGACGATCAGAGAGCTGATCCCGTCACCGAGGCGCTTCGCGACCTCGCGGGAGCAGCCAGAGCCGGCGTCGAGCTGGAGAAGCAACGGGAGCGGTACGGCTTCTTCCTCGGCCTGGCGAAGGCCGCCCTCGTGTTCGCCGGCGACATCGTCACGAGGTTCCTCGGCACATGAGATCGGCTCGCAGCCGGGAAGGTCGACCGGCTACGAGCCGCCACCGGGCGGTCGGCCGCCGCTCCCTTTCTTCTGCGCACAGTGGATAGGGAGCGGCGCCGGCCGTGTTCACACCGATTGCTTCTCATCGGCATCAGTCGCGCGATCGGAAGCCTCCGACGACGGAGAGGAGGACGAGACACCCGGGCCGGGCGACGGCGGACGGCCTGCGGTCAGTGCAGCCAGGGCTGGTAGTGCGGGTTGTCCACGCAGCCGGACTCGACCAGGGAGGCGGTGGCCCGCTCGACCGGGCAGGCCCGACGGATGAAGTGCCGGTCCACGCCGCCGGGGAAGGCGACTTCGAGCTGGTCGGCGTACTGGTGCTGGTCGCCGATGGTCTTGTTGACGTCGATGCCGCCGGGGGCGTCGATGAAGTAATCCCAGGGCACCTTCTTCCACTTCTTGTACAGCTCGGGGTCGTAGGTGGTGCTGACGTACGGCGAGGACTGGTTCTGCAGGACGTAACTGGTGACGTCGTACTGGCCGTTGACGGTGTCCTTCGGGGCGAAGCCCTGCTCGAAGATGACGGACGGATCGCGGCCGTCCGAGCGGAAGAGCGGGTGGCAGTTCTTGCGCCAGTGCGGCGGTGCAGGAGTGATGCGGGGTACGTCCACCCGGCGGTCCACGGCGGCGTACAGCGGGTCCGGGCCCTGGGGGAGGTTCTCGAAGATGCCGGCGGGCAGGGTGACGGCCGACCGCCCGGAACAGTCCTCGGCGCGCAGTTCGGCCTCGTCGGCGAAGTCGATCCGGCGCCCGTCCAGGAGGATGGCGACGGCCTCGGTGCCGAGTTCGTGGACGATGACGCCGTCGCACTGGGGGCCGCTCCAAAGCGCCTCCCCGCTGGGGTCGAGGCAGCTGAACGGCGCGGTTCCGGTCGCGGCCGCGGGGGCGGCGACGGCCGGCATCTCGGGCGTGAGCACGACGGCGCAGGCGAGGGCGACTGCGCCGGCGGCGGTGCGGATTCGAATGTTGATCACGTCGGCTACCCTGGCCGTCCGTCGGTCCGGAGGTGCCGCAACTCACCCGATCAAGGGCGTGTCCGCAGCCCTGGTTGACACCCCCGCCCGGCCGCCGGCCTCCGGTCCTGACGGGATCGTCGGTCGGCCGCGCCGTGCGCCGCACCGATCCGGAACCGGACCACCCTCTCCCCCGGTGGGCACACGACCGGATGGCCATCGGCAGTCACCAACAGTCAACAGCGTTCCGACGTGGGACAGTTCCGGTCTTCCAATCCTGCCGGCCGGCCGTGCTCCGTACCGTTGCGAGTCGACGGTACGGAGCACGGGCAGCGCCCGTCGTACAGGCGAGGGGAATCAGCATGGCACGCTCCATCCGACCCATCCGATCGTGGACGTACCGGGCCTTCAGGGCCGGGGCCGTCGCCATGGCAGCAGCCTGCCTGTCCGTCGCCCTGCCGACGGCACCGGCATCCGCGCAACCGTTCTGCGGGCAGGAGGTCGGCGGAGACATCCTCGCCAAGTACGTCGAGCTGGGCGGGGAGTCGTCGCCGCTCGGCTGCCCCGTCGACGGCGAACTCGCCAACCCCGACGGCGTCGGCAGGCGCCAGCAGTTCCACGGCGGCACCGTCTACTGGAGCCCGGTGACCAAGGCCCACCCGGTCTGGGGCGCCATCGGGGACAAGTGGGGCCAGACCGGCTGGGAGGCGGGCTCCCTCCGCTACCCGCTCAGCGACGAGCTCACCAACCCCGACAACACCGGCAAGCGCCAGCAGTTCCAGGGCGGCACCGTCTACTGGCACCCGACGCTCTCGAACGGCGCGCACCCGGTGCGGGAGACGATCGGCGGCCTGTGGGGCAAACTCGGCTGGGAGGCCGGCGCGTTCGGCTACCCGACCGGCGACGAGCAGTGGGACGCGGGTCTGCGGCAGACCTACCAGACGTTCTCCGGGAAGCCCGGGGCGAAGCTCTGGTACACCACCGACTCCGTGCCCGACGTGGAGGGCTGCCCGGAGCACGGCTACTGCGCGGGATTCCGGGCGGACACCTCCGCGC
Organism: Kitasatospora sp. NPDC058444; assembly: GCF_042721415.1. Taxonomy (NCBI): domain Bacteria; kingdom Bacillati; phylum Actinomycetota; class Actinomycetes; order Kitasatosporales; family Streptomycetaceae; genus Kitasatospora; species Kitasatospora sp. NPDC058444. Next base: position 17,771 of record NZ_JBHXLL010000050.1, read on the forward strand.
CCTGGATCAACAAGGTGGGGGTCGTCATCGACGAGCGGACCTCGGTGCTGACGGTGTCGGCCTACCCGACGAAAGCCGGCTGGGACGACGCCGACACCAACTACGACGAACTGTGGCGGCAGATCTGGAACACCGTCCCCTATCCGTCCTCCATGCTCACCGCCGACCAGGGCTCGTCCGTCTACGAGCAGATGGCCTGCCACGCCCGCTACTCGTACAACATCTTCGGGCACTACCTGGGTGGCATCAGCTGGGACTTCGAGTCGAACCGGCCGAACATCTCCTGGGACAGGGCGATGAATCCGCTCGCCGTCGCCATCCACCACTGCAACTGGGACTGACAGCTGCTGCGCGGGGGCGAGCGATGGTGCGCCGCCCCCGGGGGGAGCCGCCCGGGCCATGCCCCTCAGGGACACGGCCCGGGGACTCCGGGATGCCGCCCCCTATCCGCCGACCCCGGTCTCCTCGTCCGCCCGGCCCGGCAGGGCCCGCTGGACCGGGAGGCCGGTGCGTTCGTTCTGCAGGTCCCACAGCTCCCTGAACCGGCCTGCCTCGTCGGCGACCAGCTCGGCGAACGTCCCCTCCTGGAGGACCTTTCCGTCTTCGAGGACCACGATCCGGTCGGCGACGGCCACGTTGGTGAGCCGGTGGGTGACCAGGACGACCGCCCGTTCGCGCGCGACCGCCCGCAGGTTCTGGAAGATCCGGTGCTCGGCGCGCGGGTCGAGGGCGGCGGTCGGCTCGTCCAGGACGAGCAGTCCCGCCTCGCGGTGGAACGCCCGGGCGATGGCCAGGCGCTGCCACTGGCCGCCGGACAGCTCCTCGCCGCCCATCCACTCCACGGCCAGCAGGGTGGACAGGCCCCGGCGGAGCTTGGCGACGACGTCGGCCGCGCCGGAGGCGTCGGCGGCGCGCAGCACCGCCGCGTCGCCCTCGGCGGTGGGCTGGCCCAGCGTGATGTTCTCGCGGCAGGTGAGCGGCCAGCGCGCGTAGTCCTGGGGTACGACGGCGACCTGGCGCCACAGGGCGTGCGGGTCGAGGTCGCGGGTGTCGCGCCCGTCCCACCGCACCGATCCGGCGTCGGGTAGGTAGAGCCCGGCGAGGAGCTTGGAGAGGGTGGTCTTGCCGGAGCCGTTCTCCCCCACCAGGGCGAGGATCTCGCCGCGCTCGACGTGCAGGTTCACCCCGTCCAGGGCCTTGCGGTCGGAGGCGGGGTAGGCGTAGTCGAGGTTCTCCACCGCGATCCGCCGCGGGGCCTCGGGGACGTCGGTGCCGCGTTCGGGCCGGTGGCCGCCGGCGGTGTCGAGGAAGCTCGACCAGTCGTCCAGGTACATGCCGGTGCGGAAGAGGTCCGCGCCGTAGCCGACGATGCCGCGCAGGCTGGTGCCGACCGCGGTCAGGGCGAACACCGCCGCGCCGCCGCGCGGCAGGCTCATCCGGCCGGTGCTGACCAGCCACAGCATCGCCGCCCACACCACCGCGCTGCCGAGGCCGGAGGCGGCGGCCCCGATCACCGACACCCGGGCGCTCTGCCTCGCCGCCCGTCGCGACGTGGCGTCCAGCCGCCGGCCGACCTGGTCGTACTTGGTGAGGAGGAACTCGCCCATGGTGTCGGAGCGGACCTGGTCGGCGTTGCGCTTGAGGTGGATGTACCAGCGCAGGTTGGCCATGATCCGGCGGTCGCCGATCGCGGCCCGGTTCGCCAGGAACTGCACCCGGGCGGCGTGCACCGACGCGATCCCCTGGGGCAGCGCCGCGAGCACCAGCAACGGCAGGAGGGCGGGGTGGAGCACGGTCAGCACGCCGGCCGCGCCGAGGAGCGAGGCGAGGGAGGCGAGCAGGTTCTGCGCCTCCCCGACGATGTCCACGCAGACCTCGGCGCCGCGGTCCGCGGCTTCCAGCTCGTCGTTGTAGCCGGCGTGGTCGTAGGCGGTGAGTTCGGCCGCGACGGTGGCGCGCAGCACGGCGGCCTCCGCCTCCCGGGAGATGCGCGGCGACAGGTGGATGGTGATGGTGCGGATGGTGATGCCCAGCAGGGAGCGGGCGCCGGCCGCCGCCGCGATCACGAGGATCGACGGTGCCGCATGGGTGAGCTTGTCCTCGACCCGGCCCGGGCCGAACAGCGCCGAGATCGTGCCGGTGGTCGCGAACAGGCCGGCCGCGCCGAGTACCGCGGACACGGCCTGGCAGACCAGCAGCAGCGCGACGGAGGTGCGGTCGATGCGCCAGCCGAGGCGGAACGCGCGGACGACGAGCGCGGGCAGGCGGCGCGCCATCGCGCTGACGCTGATCGCCTCGATCGCCTCGATGCGGCGTCCGTCGGCGAGCCACCGCAGTTCCTCGTCGGCGGCCTCGGCCGAGGCCGCCGCGGTCGTGGTCGTGGTCGTGGCCGTGGTCGTGGTCGTGGTCGTGGTGCTCAAACGTTCACCTCCTTGCTCGACACGAGGGCCACCGGGGCCACCGGGGCTGCCGTGAGGGGTGGGACGTGGATCGCCGGGGTGGGGTGACAGGCCACAGATCCTCCAGACGCGGAGCGGTGCGCGGACGCGCGGAAGCGCCGGTTCCCGGCCAGGCAGTGGAATGCCAAGTTGGCTTTCCTCAGGCCGAGTTGACGGTGTTCCGGGGGTCGTTGCGGGCGGATGGCGTCCGATGATGGTGCTGTTCGAAGACGGCGTTCAAGCGGATTCGCCTCCGGGCGAGCCCGGGTCGAACGGGGACTTTTCGAGCACGTTCCGCGCGCGGCCCGGGGCGTGATCCGGTCGCTCGCGCACAGGATCGGGAGGGTGGCGGAGCCCAGTGCGCAGGCGGCGAGAGCCTGTTCGAGTGCGGGCTTTCGGCCGGGTTCGCGGGGGCGGCGGACGTCGTGGTGGGTGAGGACGCCGGGCGGTGCGAGGCCGCCGCCGGAATCACCCGATCGGCTGGTCAGCCGCCCGACCAGGTTTCGGGCAGGAGGCAAGCCGGACGGGGCTGCGCGGAGCCGCCCGGCCCGGCTCTGATGTCAGTGCCCGCCGGTATGTTGCCGAGCATGACCACCGTGAACAGCGTGACCGCCTTCCCGACGACCACCGGACCGGCCACCGCGGCCGGGCGCACCACCGAAACCCCGGCCCACGGCTCCGCCGTCACCGTCCAGGTGATCCCGCTCTGGGCCGCCCCCTGGTCCCCGGCGGCGCAGGGCGCCGCGAAGCACTGAGCGCATCATGCCGGTTCGATGGCGGCTCGGCGGGGGCGGGTCGGGCCCGGGCGGTTCCCCGGGGCTCAGCAGACCACGAGAGCCGGCCGGACGTCGCGAGAACGCGGTACCCGGGCGGATCGCGGACGTACCCGGTGAGTCGATCGAGCGACGTCCCGTCAATCGCCGTGAACGGGGCCGGCGCCGCCCCGCCCGGACCGGGCTTCGGTGACGGCATGACGGATCCACCACGCGAGGACGTAGAGGGTCAGGGCCACGATCAGGCCCGCGCCCGCGCCCTTCGCCGCGTCGGACAGCACGCCTTCGGCGAGTCCGGCCGAGGACAGCCCGCCCCTCTCCGCTTCCGGGCCTGCGAGCCACCGCCAGGCATGGGCGACGGCTCCGGCGGCCGTGAACAGGCCCATCGCGAGGAGGACTTGGCGGCGCGGACCGCCTGCCGGCCGCCGGCGATCCGGCTCGGGCGCTGTCAGGAGACGGTTCCGTCCACGCCACGCGTACAGCGCGATGGCGGCCAGGCCGCCGATGGTGCTCACGTGCTGCAGGGCCCGCGCCCAGGTCAGGCCGCCCACCGACGTCGAGGCGAGCCAGGGCGTGCGGGTGACCACGAAGCCGTCCACGTGGGTGAAGGCGTCCCACACCAGGTGGGTGGCGATGCCGATCAACGCGGACAGGACGACCCAGCCGGCCCGTCGGACCGGCACACCGGCCGGCCCCGGCAGCGGCAGCGGCAGCGGCAGCGAGACGGACCTCGGCAGCAGGGACGCCAGCGGGCGACAGCCGGCCCGGAGTAGCGCCCACAGCAGGAGCGCGTACGGCAGGGTGACGGTGACGACGCCCGAAACGCCGTGTGTGGTGGTGGCATTGGCGAAGGGTTCGTACCAGGACTGCGCGCTGACCGGCAGTCCCGTGGTGGCGAGGAAGTAGGGCAGGTCGGGTGCGACGGCTCCGGCGACCAGCGCCGTTCGGCTGAAGGGCCGCCGCAGCAAGGGCAGTACGGCCGCGGGGTGGGACAGGGTGAACGGCATGGGCATCCTCTCGCGCGGACCCAATAGTCCGCCGAACGGAATGCTACGTCAAACGGACTATCAAGGGTGCGACTGAGCCCACCGTCTCCACCTTCGAGGTTCGGCAGCGGCAGGCCCCCCGACCGACGGCCGCTCAGGATGACCGGCGCTGCCCAGACTGACGGGCACGGCTCAGGCCGACGGGGGCGCTCAGGATGACGGCCGCTCAGACCGAGGAACGCGCCCCGGTCCGCCGCAGCCGACCGGCGAGCAGCATGGCCGCCACGGCCACCGACACCACGGCCACCAGGCACGCGACGGCGGTCGAGTCACCCCACGCCGTGACGCAGGCGTGGGCCATCAGCGGCGGGGACGCCAAGACGATCGCCACCGACTCGCGCCCGCCCCGCGATCCGCCGCGCCAGGTCAGCGCGACCCCGGCCGCGGCGAGGACGAGCAGCGGCCAGCACCCGTAGTCGGTGCTGACCCACGGCACCGCGTGGGAATCGATGAGCGCCCGCGGCACGACCACGAGCGCGATCACCGCACCCGCCATGCCCGCCGCCGGTCCGGCGCGACCGCGCTCCACCCGCCGGTCGGGCGGGCAGGCGAGCACCACGGCCGCCGCCAAAACCGCCGCGGCCGGAGTGGCGACCGGGTCGCCGAAGGCCGGCCCGCTGACCACCGCGGCCACCGCGAGGGAGAGCAGCCCGACCACCGTGCACGGCACCCCCGCCCGCCACCGCCCGGCCAGCGCCGACGCCGCCCCCACGAACACCGACAGGGACGACACGAGCAGCACGCCCCACGCCCCCGACAGGTCCACTCCGAGCTGCAGTCCCAGCGGGGCCGGGGAGGCCAGGAGGCTCGCGTACCAGCGCAGCAGGTGCAGCCCGCACGCGGCGGCAGCGGCGGCCAGGGCGAACGGGTAGGCCAGGCCCAGGATCCGTGCGGCCGGAGCCGCCGGTCCCGGTCCCAGCCGCATCCGCAGCGCGTGCGCGGCCAGGCCCGCACCGTCGCGCAGCCGCGTGCCCCACGGCTCGCCCGCCGTCATCTCCCGGAAGGTCGCGGCGATCTCCTCGCCGTGGGCCTGCCGGTAGGCGGCGGGATACAGCCGCACCACGTGGTCGATCACGTGGCGGACGGCGACGGCCGCGCGGCGGACAGCCGGCGGCTGGCCTCCCGCGCCGTCTCGGCCAGCCGTTCGGCCTCCGCCGCCAGCCGTTCCCGCCCCGCCGGGGACAGGGTGAAGATCCGCCGGGCCCGGCCGTCGACGATCTCCTCGCGGTCGACCTCGATCATGCCGTCGGCCAGCAGCCGGTCCAGGGCCCCGTACAGAGCGCCGGTGCGCAGCGCGACCCGGCCGCCGGTCATCGCCTTGACCTCCTGCGCGATGGCGTATCCGTGCCGGGGTGCGTCGGCGAGGGCTGTCATCACCATCACGGTCGGCTCTTGCATAGCGCGCTCACTCACCCGACGAAGATAGTCACTCCGCCGGAGCATCTCAACGCGGCTGCCGGTGTCGTGGCCGCCCGAACGGAGCGTCGCGGCCCGGCCCGCTCAGGAACCGCCGCCCGACCCGCTCAGGCGTCACCGGTCGCGCGCCGGTAGCTGCGGCCGTCGCGGGTGCGGGTGAGCCGGCCGCTCTCCACCAGATAGCGGCGCAGCGCCGAGTGGTCGTCGTGCACGGTGCGCAGGGCCTCGTTGACCTCCGGCTCGCCGTACTCCCGCGCCGGTTCGAAGAGCGTGGCGGCGAGGTGGTCGAGCAGCGCGGCACGGGGGCCCGTCCTGCGCGGGATGGTCGTCAGCCGGCCGTCCCGGAACAGGGCGGCCAGGTTCGCGGGCGGCTCGGACATCGTTCGCTCCTGTGCGGGTCGTCGGCGGCACTTCGGCACTTCCTCCCGTGAGGCTGCCAGACCGCAGTGCCGTGGGTCATCCGGTTTTGACCGCCGCCCGGCGGCCCGAGCGAATCAAGCCCGGCGTTCCGGGTACACGCCCGGGCGTCCCCACCGGACCGAGGAGGAAGTCATGCCCGCCGGTTCGAACAAGAAGCGTGAACGCCAGTACGAACACATCAAGGACAGCGCCCTGGACCGCGGCGAGAGCGAGAAGCGGGCCAAGGAGATCGCCGCCCGCACCGTGAACAAGGAGCGGGCCCGGCACGGCGAGTCGAAGACCGCCAGCCGCTCCTCGACCCACGACATCTCCTCCTCCCGGCGCGGCGGCCTGCGCTCGCACTCGGGCTCCGAGGGGCCGACCAAGGAACAGCTCTACAACGAGGCCAGGCAGCGCGACATCCACGGCCGTTCGAAGATGAACAAGAAGCAGCTCGCCAGCGCGCTCGGCCACTGAGCCGGCGGCCGGTCCCCGTGCGCTGGACGACCCCCGAGCAGCGCACGGCCCGGCGCGCCTCTCGCCGCCGGGCCGAACGTGCACCGCACCGGGACCCGTGCGGGCCCGCCGAAGCGGTCGCCGGCGTCAGGGCCGGGCACCTCGGCAGGCCGCACGGGCCGGAGCCGCGGACCGGTGCCGCAGACCGGTGCCGCGGACCGAGGATCAGCGCACGGTCACGGTGAACACGGGCGAGGCGGTGCTTCCGCTGATGATGCGCAGCTCGTTCAGGCCCTTGATGCCGAGCTTCACGCCGAGGTTGTAGGAGCCGTCGCGGGCCGTGGTGACGGAGGCGGGCAGGGTGACCCACGCGCCGTTCTGCTTCTGCTGCAGGGTCACCGTGCTTCCGGCCGCGAGGCCGGTGGTCGTGCCGGTGATGCGGAACAGCTCCCACGCCAGGACGGTGGAGAGCGACGGCTTGGCGGTGATGCCGGCCTGCGCGGCCGCGGCCGCGGGCTGGGAGTCGGACACGGGCTGGGAGACGGGGGCGGCCGCCAGGGCGGTGCCCGCGAGGGCGAGGGAGAGCGCGCTGAGGGTGGTCACGGCGGCCAGGCGCAGGGAGTTCCGCTTGGAGACGATCACGGGTGCACCCCTTTCCGGGGAGGATCCGGCCCGAAGGCACGATCGGTGCGACTCGGGCTCTGTCATCTGTGGAGACGCTCCGGCCCGCACTCAGGTTGTGGACGAAACGTCACCACTCCGTAACAGTAAGCGATTTGGTCGGCCGATGTCCGGCCCCACGGCACGATCGCACCGGTCCGACGGCTCGATCGCACCGGTCCGGCGGGCATCGGCGGCGGTCGGGCCGTCGTCGCGGCCGTGCGGCCGAGGGGATCAGGCGGACTTCCCGCGCGACACAGGCGAGTTGGCTAGAATGCCGCGGGCCTGGCATGATCACCAATGAAGGGGCAGGGAATGAGCACCGACGAGACCGTTGCGACGGCCGCCGAGTTCGGATCAGATGAATCGGCTGCCCTGCACATACGCCAGGACATTCCGCACAGCGCCCGGATGTACGACTACTTCCTCGGTGGCAAGGACAACTTCGCGGTCGACCGCGAGGCCGCCGAACGCGTCCTGACCGTCTTCCCCACCATGCGCACCGCGGTTCACGCCAACCGCGCCTTCATGCACCGCGCCACCCGGACCCTGGCCCGGCGCGGCCTGCGCCAGTGGCTGGACATCGGCACCGGCATCCCCACCTCGCCGAACCTCCACGAGGTGGCCCAGGCCGTGGAACCGGCGGCCCGTGTGGTCTACGCCGACAACGACCCCGTCGTCCTGGCCCACTCCCGCGCCCTGATGACCAGCACCCCCCAGGGCCGCACCGCCTACGTCCACGGCGACGTCCACGACCCGGCCGCCATCCTGGCCACTCCCCAGGTCGCAGCGACCCTCGACCTCACGCAGCCCGTGGTCCTGTCGATGGTGGCCCTGCTCCACTTCGTCCCCGACCTCGCCGACGCCCACGCCATCGTCAAGCACCTCCTGGACCCGCTGCCGTCCGGCTCCGCGCTGGTGCTCTCCCACGCCACCGCCGAACTCGACCCGGCCGGCGCCCCCAAGGTGCAGGAGATCTACAACCAGGCCGGCACCTCCCTCCGCCTGCGCCACAAGGCCGAGTTCGCCACCTTCTTCGAGGGCCTCGACCTCCTCAGCCCCGGCATCGTCCCCGCCCACCGCTGGCACGGCGACGAAACCGACGCCCCCACGGACGACCTCCCCGCGACCGTCACCGACGCCCAGGTCTCCTTCTACGCGGCCGTCGCCGTCAAGCCCTGACACTCGCGGAGTCGGAAGCATCAGCATCCGTGGCGTGATCACCGGCAGGTGGTCACGCCACGGGAACGGCAACAGCCTTGTGCCGAAGGCACTTTGACGGGTCGGTCCCACCCGACCGGCGGAGGTGTCACCGGTGGCACCTATCCTCCTGATCATGATCCGCACCACTCCTCCCCGTCCGGTCGACGTGACCGCTCACTTCCCCGAGCTCGCACCGATGGCGCGCGTGACCGTCCGACTTCACCCCCGTGCCGGGGAACCCACCGCGGCGAACAGTTCGATCGGCGGCCCCCTGCTGTGGCCGGAGCGGGAGCCGTGGCCCACCTGCCCGGAGCACGGTGGCCCCTGGCAGTTCGGCGCCTCTCCCGAGGACATCCGGCTGGGCCGCCGGCTCGTCGCCGAGCTGGGGCGCCGCCCCGACCAGGGCGGCGACCCGCTGAGCCCGGAGGAGCGCGCGACGCTGGACCGCGTCCACGAAGGCGCGAAGATCCCCCAGAACGGGCCGCTCCCGATGGTGCCGGTGGCCCAGCTCTACGCCGCCGACGTGCCCGGTCTGCCCTGCCCGGACGGCGCTGATCTGCTGCAGGTGCTGTGGTGCCCGTTCGACCACGACGACGAGGACTGCCTGCCCCGCACCGAACTGCGCTGGCGGACCGCCGCCGACGTGACCGACCCGCTCGACCCGGCCACGGCCCCGCAGCCGTCGGTGATCGGCAACGACGAATATCTCCCCGCGGTCTGCGTCCTGCACCCCGAGACGGCCACCGAGTACCCGGCCCCGCACGAGCTGCCGAAGGAGCTGAGGAACCGGATCCACTCCTGGGAGGACCAGCAGGGCCTCGTCTACCAGTACGACCTCGCCGTCGCCCCGGGCTGCAAGACGGGCGGCCACGCCCCGTGGAGCTTCAGCGACCCGTTCCCCATGGCCTGCCCCGCATGCGGCTCCGACGTCCGACCGCTACTGACGCTCAACGGCAACGAGTGGGACGGCGGCAGCGGAAGCTGGCGGCCGGTGGAGGAGTCCGGCTACACCGGCGTGCACTACCTCGGCCCGGCCATGTCCACACAGCTCGGCATCGGCCGCAGCGGAAGCCTCCAGCTGTACGTCTGCACGGCCTCACCCGACCACCCGCACCTCCAGTACAACCAGTGACCAGGTGCGATTCGGGGGGCGAGGCATCCGTCGCATGTGAATGATCAGCGCGACGTCGGCTGGCCCCGCCGGGTGATCTCAGGGCGCGGGTTCCGCATCGTCCGGCCGACGGCTCGCATAGTCGGACCGTCACACCAGCCGATCATGGGACGAGCCGAGCATGCGATTTCCGCGCCGAGAGATTCTCACCGCCGCCACCGCCCTGCTGCTCGCCCTCCCGGGGTGCGGGGCACCACAGGAGGGGCAGGACACGCCGTCGCCGACGCGGGACCCGGGCTCCGCGGCCACGCCGACCCCGCCGGGACCACGGGCCTTCACCCTGGTCGCGACGGGGGACGTCCTGCCGCACACCGAGATCATCCAGCAGGCCAAGGAGGACGCCGGGGGCGACGGCTACGACTTCACCCGGATGTTCGCCGGGATCAAACCGGTCGTCGGTGCCGCCGATCTGGCCATCTGCCACATGGAGACGGTGTACGGCGCCGACGGCGGCCCCTTCACCGGCTACCCGTCCTTCAAGTCGCCCCCGCAGGTGGCCCGGGCACTCAAAGACGCCGGATACAGCTCCTGCGACACCGCCTCCAACCACACCCTCGACGACGGGCCGGACGGCATCCGGCGCACGCTCGACGCCATGGACGCCGTCGGCCTGAAGCACACGGGCTCCGCGCGCAGCGCCGACGAGGCGGGCGGTCCCGCGCTGCTCACGGCAGGTGGCGCCACGGTGGCCCAGCTCGCCTACACCTACGGCACCAACGGCATCCCGCTGCCGCAGGAGCGGCCCTGGGCGGTCAATCTGATCGACCGGGAGCGGATCCTCGCCGACGCGAGGGCGGCCCGGGAGCGCGGTGCGGACATCGTGGTGGTCAGTCTCCACTGGGGCACCGAGTGGCAGGACGCCCCGAACGAGCAGCAGCTCGCACTCGCCCGTGACCTGGCCGCCGAGCAGAGCCCCGGCCGGCCCGACATCGATCTGGTCCTCGGCACCCACGCCCACATCCCGCAGGCGTACGAGAGGATCAACGACACCTGGACGGTCTACGGCCTGGGCGACCAGCTCGCCGGACACATGTTCAACCACACCGGCGCGGAGGACCCGCGCGGGAACTGGAGCTCGATCGCCCGGTTCACCTTCTCGCCACCGACGCAGGCCGGACAACGCTGGGCCGTCACCAAGGCCGAGTTCGTCCCGCAGCTGACGGACCTCGGTCCGCCCTACCGAGTCCTGGACCTGGCCGAGGCCGTCCGGCACGACCCCGGCCGCGCCGACTACGCCCGGGCCCTGGACCACATCCGCTCGGTCGTGCTGAGCCGCGGCGGCGCCTCGGCAGGGCTGACCATGGCGCCCTGACCGGGACGGCATCCGTCCGTCGCTCCCGGCTCGACGGGCCGCCGCCCTCAGGCCCCGGCGCCCGCCGCGGTTCGGGTACGGGCCGCAGTTCGGGCCGCGGTTCGGGCCGCGAGGAGGTCGGCGACGGCGCGGGTGATGCCGCCGCCGTCGTCCTCGAAGTAGGTGAAGCCGGGGGAAGGGTTGACCTCGAAGCAGACCCAGCGGCCGTCGGGGGTGCGGCGCAGGTCGATGCCGGCCAGCGGCAGGCGCAGGGAGTGGGCCAGGGCGCGGCAGCGGTCGGCGAGTTCTTCCGGCAGGGTGACGGGGATGCGCTCGGTCCGGATGTCGTACCGGTAGTCGTCGGCCTCGCTGTGGACGAGGACGGCCAGGACGCGGTCCCCGACGACGTGGACGCGGTAGTCGGTGCCCGGGACGTAGGCCTGGAACTGGGTGGGGCAGTGGCGCACGTCCTCCAGCCGCTCCAGGTCGTGGGCGTCGAGGCGGCGGACGATGGAGCGCACGCCACTGACGGACTTGGCCACGGCCTGGGGGTGCCGGTCGAGGAAGTGGCGCGCGGCGGCGGGGTCGGTGGTCACCAGGGTGGGCGGTACGGGGAAGCCGCACGTGCGGATGGCCTCCGCCTGGCCCGGCTTGCTCGTGTTGGAGGCCTGGGCGCTGAGCCGGTTGACGACCAGCACGTCGGTGGTCTCCGTCCAGGCGAGGAAGCCCTCGGCGAAGGCGGCCAGGTCACGGGCCTGCGGGGAGTCCGCCGTCCAGCCCTGGGCCTGCAGGACGTCGGCGGTTCCGTGGGGGCGCAGGTAGGCGGCGCTGATCCGGCGGAGCGGGACGCCGGCGATGTGGCCGTCCACCGCCGGCCCGGCCTCCGCGCCCCCGGCGTGGAAGGCGAAGTCGGCCGGCGCCCGGCGCGGGTCGACGGCCAGCACCGGCAGCCCGCGCGCGAGGAGCTCCCGGTGGACGGGCTCCAGGACGGGGTCGTCGGCCGGGCCCCACAGGGCGATCACGACAGCGTCTCCTCCAGGGCGGCCAGCACCGCCCGTTCGGTGAGGGGCGGAACGAGGGTCACCGCGTTGAGGGCGTGGCTCCCGGTGTGGAACCAGGCGCCCAGGAGCGGCAGGCCGGCGTCGGCGGCCAGCGCCTCGGCCGCCGGTCGGGGGGCCGCCGGACCCGAGCGGGCCCGGCCGCCGATCACGGTCACCAGCGCGCGGTCGTGGTGGCGCCGGGGCGCGGGCGCCGACCGCGGCGCACGGCTCCGCGAACCGTCGGAGCGGCCGGAGGCGGTGGGGATGCCGAGCCGGGCGGCGTGGCAGAGCCACTCCAGCCGGGAGCGGGGCGGCCCGACCAGGCAGGTCGGCGTGGGCGGGTTGACCACGGGGCACGTCAGCCGACCGAGCCACCAGGAGAGCATCGCGGTGCTCTCGCTCGCCGCGTACGGCCGGTCCTCGGGCACCACGCCGACCAGTTCGCGGGGCGGGACGGCCGGCAGGCGCACCAGCACGCCGGTCAGCTCGTCGGCGGGGCGCGGGATGCCGGCGGCGACGAAGGTGCCCGGCCCGCCGCCGACCTCCGCCTGCCAGCCGGGCCGTGACAGGTCGAGCGGGGTGATCACCGCCGCGTCGTGCCGCGCCCACCGCCGGGCCAGGGCCGCGGCCTCGTCGTCGACGGCGGACGCGACGATGGCGATCACCGGTGGTCGTCCGCCTCGCCGTGCAGGGGCGAGACCTCGCCGACCCGGGGCCGGAGCGGGGCACCCACGAAGGCCTTGCCGGGGAAGGCCTGGCGCTCCAGGCGGGTCAGACGGTCGCCGATGCTCCGCAGGGTCTCCGGGTCGATCCCGTCGAGGATGCCGTCGGACAGCTCCGACACGGCCGTCTTCTCCAGCCCGCTCCGCTTCACGTCGTCGATCCGCTTGTGCAGGTCGTCGCCGATCACCGCGGTGTCCCGCAGCTGCTTCAGGTCGACCTCCACGGACTGTTCCTTGAGGAGCTCCTTCACCCGGATCTTGTGGCGGCGCTGCCACTGCGCCCACCAGTAGTCGACCAGGCCGTGGATGCCGTAGAACTGGGTGATGTGCGGCGAGTGGAACGAGGCCAGGACCGGTTCGTTGTACTCGGCGGCGGCGGCGCCGTGCAGGAAGTTGTTGTGGATGCCCAGCTCGATGAAGGTGCCGAGTTCGTCCGCGGTCGCGAAGTCGGGCGTGCCGGAGTCGAGGCGTTGCGCGTCGCCGTCGAAGGAGTCCCAGCCGTACTCGCTCTTGCGCAGTTCGGTGGGCACGCTGTGCCACGGGGCCACCAGCTGGACCTTCTGGACGGGGTCGTCGAACGGCGCGGTCGTGAAGGTGTGGGGGTCGTACCAGGCGTGGAACTGGGCGACGAAGTTCCGGTGGAAGGTCAGGAACTCCAGGCCGCCGCCGGGTGTGCCGGCCGGGTGCGTTCGGCCGGGTCCCGCTCCGGGGTGGGCGGAGGGGTCGTGCCAGTGGTGGTGCTGGTCGGCGAGCTCTTCGGGGAAGTCGGGGATTTCAGGCATCGGACCCTCGGATGGTGTGTCAGGAACGGGGTGAATCCGCCGAATCGATCGGATGCGATCCATCGTCAGGGTAGGTCAGATCCGCCCGATGCCGGGGGCGACGCGCTGCCGTCGTCGCCTGAGGGGCGGTGTCGAACGCGACCAACGGGGTGGTCAGGCCGCTGCTCTCGGTCGTGAGTCCGGCACGCCGCCGATCCGATCGCTCCCGACCCCTGGAAGCACGGCGGCAGTCCTGTCAAACTGCCTGCCTCACAGCCTACTTGGGGAGGAACGAGCCATGTCGAACGGCGAAGTGCGCAGACCGCCGGCGCAGCGGATACGGGCGCTGCTCAGCCTGCTGGTCCTGGCCACGGCCGCACTGCTGGCGGGGCCGGTACCGTCCGCCTCGGCGGCGGCCGGCGAGGCGGAGGTGTACTACATCGGGGACGACGGGGGTCTGTGGAGCTACCAGTACTCGGACACCGCCGGCAGCTGGAGCGCGGCCGCGCGGCGCGGGCCGGCCGCGCTCGCCCCGCCGGGCGCGCGGGTGGCGGCGGTGCGGGTGCCGGGCCACCGGCCGGCGGTCTACTTCGCCGCGACGGACGGCTCGCTGTACGAGTACTGCGCGGACTCCCCCGCCTCGGCGCCGTTCTCGATCAGCGCCCCGGCCTCGGCCGAGCCCGGCGGGCGGATCACCGCCGCGTGGGCGGGAACCCGGCTGACCCTGGCCACCGGCACCTGGACGGGCTCCACAGCGGCGGCGACACCGACGGCCGCCCCGGCCACCCCGGCGACACTGGCGGCCCCGGCGGCGGCCACGCAGTTCAACGACGCGTGCCTCCCGATGACCGTGGACTGGCGCCAACTCCCCGCCCCCGCCTACCCGTCCTCGGAGGCCGCCTCCTTCGCCGTCTCCGGCCGCGCCGGGATCTTCACGATCGGCGACACCGGCGGGGTGACCGTCGGCTGGACGTCCCAGGCCACCGGCGGGATGGCCACCTACACCGTCGCCCCGGCGGGCAGCGCCCGACCGGGCGGCGGCATCGCGGTGGCCCCCGGAACCACCTCCGGCACCGTGTCGGTGTTCTTCGCCGGCCGTGACGGGCGACTCAACCAGGCGACGGTCAACACCGGGGCCGGCCGCATCGGTTCCCTCCAGGCGAACACCACCGCCCCGGCCGGCAGCGTCCCGGACGGGGCCGTCGTCTCAGCGGCGAAGAACGCGGCGGGCACCACCGTCGGCTACGTCGCCGCCGACGGTTCCATCACCCTCGCCCACCTGTCCTCCGCGGGACTGTGGCAGAGCACGGAGGCGATCAGCGCCACCGGGTTCTCCAACCCCGGCAGCTCGGTGGCCATCTCGGACGTCGACGGCTACCCGGCCTGCGGCACCAACGGCCCCCGCCCCGTCCACTTCGGCCCCGTCCGCGGGCCGTCCCCCGACCCGTGGGTCACGGCCGGCCTGAACGCGACCATCGGCGCCGCCATGACGTTCGCGTAGGAATCCGCGCACCCAGCCCGCGCGGAGCTCTCGACCGGAGGGCGGAACAGGCGTCGGCGATCACGGGGTTCCGACCCTCCGCCATGATCGGGGACGCCTCCGCCTGTCCTTCAGGTCGAGAGCCAGCACCCATATTACCGGCCAGTAATTTGGCTGATCACCACCTCCCCTGAGGATCCGTCAGATCGTTAGGCTCCCGCAGTCAAGCAGTTCGAACGCACGGGAGCAGCGATGGAACGGTCCAGGCGGAGCAGCGCACGACGGACGGCGAGCGTGGTGATCGCCGCGGCGGTCGCCCTCGGCGCGGGCGCCGTCGCCCGGCCCGCGGTGGCGGCCGCGCCCGCGGCGCCGGTCCGGGCCGCGCAGACCGTCGGGTCGTTCCGGCTGGCGGACATCCCCGCGAAGGACGGCGTCGTCCTCAAGGCCGACGTCTTCACCCCGCCCGCCGGCACCCCGGGCGCCGACCCGCAGGGGCGCTACCCGCTCGTGGTGCAGCCGGCCAGCTGGGGCCAGAACGACCTGGAGTACGTCGCCCAGGGCCGCGCCCTGGCCGAGGACGGGTACGTCGTCGTCACCTACACCGTGCGCGGCTTCTGGGCCTCCGGCGGCGAGGTCGACGTGGCCGGGCCCACGGACGTGGGCGACATCTCCACGGTGATCGACTGGGCCCTCGCCCAGACCCCCGCCGACCCGGGGCGCGTCGGCATGGTCGGCCTCTCCCTGGGCGGCGGGCTCACCCTGCTCGGCGCCGCCTTCGACCCGCGGATCAAGGCCGTCGCCTCGCTCAGCGGCTGGGCCGACCTCACCGACTCGCTGTACAGCGGGCAGACCCGACACCTCCAGGCGGCCGCCGTGCTCGCCGGCATCCAGGCCCCGACCGGCCGCAAGAGCCCCGAATTCGCGCAGGTGCTGGACGACCTCTTCGCCGACCGCGACCTGCCCGACGTCATCCGCTGGGCCGACACCCGCTCCCCGGCGCGCTACGTGGACCGGATCAACGCCAACGGCACCGCCGTCCTGCTGGCCAACGCCTGGGGCGACAGCTTCTTCAACCCCGGCCAGATCACCGACTTCTACCAGCGCTTGACCGTACCCAAGCGCCTGGAACTGCGTCCGGGCGACCACGCGAGCCAGGAGTTCACCGGCCTGCTCGGGCTCCCCAACGCCGCCTGGGACAGCGCCCGTTCCTGGCTCGACCAGCACCTCAAGGGCGCCCCCGCCCCGGCCGGCGGCGGCCGGGACGAGCCGGTCGACCTGGAGGTCCGTCCCACCGGCCGCCACGAGAGCCACCCCGACTGGCAGTCCGCCGCCACCCGCACCGACCACCTGGGCGTCGGCACCGACACCCTCGGCGGCCCGGCCACCGGAGAATGGCGCAGGACCGTGGTCGGCGGCCTGCCGTCCGGCGCGAACGCCGGGGTCGCCCTGCTGTCCGGCGTGGTCGACCAGGCCCTGCGCCGACCGCCCACCGTGGTCGTCCCGCTGCTCGCCCGCCCGGCCGCCGGTGTCTGGCAGTCCCAGCCGTACCCGCAGGGCCTGTCGGTACGGGGCGCCGCCCGGCTGCACACCACCGTCACCGCCTCCGGCCCCGACGGCACGGCCGTGGCCTACCTGTACGACGTGGACGCCCTCGGAGTCGGCCGGCTGATCTCCCACGGCCCGCAGAGCTGGACCGGACGCACCCCGGGCCGGCCGTTCCCGCTCGACGTCACCCTCTTCGCCACCGCGTACGACGTCCCGCCCGGCCACCACCTCGCCCTGGTCCTCGGCACCCGCGACTCCCTCTACGGCGGCACGACTCCCCTCGGCAGCAGCGTGACCTTCACCTCCACCCCGGCGGACCCCGCCGACCTGGCCCTGCCGGTGCGCTGAGCCCGGGCACCCGGGGGCCGCGATTACCGCGGGACGCACCGAACCGCTCGGAGGCCCCCGCCCGATGGCGGGGCCTCCGCCGCTCCCGCCCGCAGGCGACGGCGGCGTCCGCGGGGCTCAGCCCCGACGGGCCCGGGTGAGCCGGATGCCGCTGAGCGCGGTCGGAGCGGCGCCGAGCCACCAGGTGGGGTCGGCGCTGCCGTCGGTGGTGCGGCCGTCACGGTGGACGTAGTGGCGCACGTCCCGTCCGGGCTCGGCGAACTCGCCGGCGAGGGCCCGCTGCAGCCACTCCGCCCCGAACCGGAAGACCTCGGCCGCCACTCCGCCGAGCGGGTGGAACTCGTCCTCGTAGACCCGCAGTTCCTTCGGCGCCCGGACCCGCTCGAAGCTCTCCAGGGCCTGGCCGAGGTCGGTGAGCTCGTCGAACTCGCCGATCCCGTACAGCACCGGGCAGGTGATGTCGGCCACCAGTTCGCCCAGCGGCATCCGCCGGACGAGGTCGCGGTCGAAGGCCGCTTCGTCGGTGTACCCGGCCATGTACATGTAGTTGTTCTTGAAGGTCGGCTGGGCGCGCTCGAAGATCGTCGCGAAGTCCCCGGTGACGGCCTCGAAGGCGGCGAGCGCGGCCAGGCGGCGGTCGGTGGCGGCGGCCCGGGATCCCCAGTAGCCGCTCATCGAGATGCCGAACATGCCGATCCGGTCGGCGTCGACCTCGGGGAGCGCGGCAAGGTGGTCGAGGTAACGGCCGATCGCCCGCTCGTAGTTGCCGAGGTCGACGGTCAGTCCGCCGGCGCGGCTCTCCCCCTGGCCCGGCCCCTCGATCGACAGCGCGACCATGCCGCGCGAGGTGTAGTAGCGCTCGGCCGCCCAGATGTAGTCCTCCTTGATCATGTCCATCCCGGGGCCGAGGATGACGGCCGGCGCGTTCTCGACCGGCCCGGCCGGCAGGTGCAGCAGCGCGAAGATCCGCGAGCCCTCGAAGTCCAGCTCCACCCGCCGCACCCGGCCCTCGCGCAGCGCGCCCAGCCGCTCCACGCAGTGGTTGGCGCGCTCGCGCATGGCCGTCTTGCGCGAATCCGCCGCGTCGAAGATCGAGTACTGTGCCCGGCCCCACATCACGGCCGCCCTCAGGTAGAGGTCGGCGGCGGTCTGCGCGAATCCGCCGCGCTCGTGGTGGGCGGCGCGCTCCTCGGCCTGGCCGGCCACCGTCGCCCACGCCTTGGGCAGCATCGCGCCGCTCCTGACCAGCGCGAAGACCTTGGCGAAGTCGGTGTGGTCGTGGCCCAGCTGCTCCATGGTCCCGACGGCCTCGGGGTGCAGCGCGTCGAAGCCGCCCTGGGCGAGGGCGGTGTCCAGGGCCCAGCTCTGGCCGGTCGAACGAATGGTCATGGGTCTCCTCCTTGGGATCCATCAGCCTTTGGCTAAGCACTTAATGAATAAGTACTTATCTATTAACTGCCGAGGTTAGGCTCCTGTCAACCCACCGAGGAGGACCGACCATGGCCGAGACGCCACCCACCGACGACCGCGCCCGGGCACTGGACCGCCTGGCCCGCGCCGCCTACCGCCTCAGCGCCGCCGACGCCCGGCTGCGCGGACGCGCCACCCGCACCCCGGGCGCGCTCTCCCTCACCCACGCCCGGGCACTGCGCACGCTGGCCGAACAGGGCCCGCTCACCATCAGCCGGCTCGCCGCCGCCACCGAGACCACCGGCGCCGCCACCACCCAACTGGTCAACGGCCTGGTCACGGCCGGATACGTCACCCGTACCCGCCAACCCGAGGACAAACGCACCGTCCTGGTCGCCCTCACCGACACCGGCCGGGCCCGGCACGACCAGCGCCAGCAGGCGCTGACCGAGGCCCTGCACACCGACCTGAACGACTACGACGACGCCGCCCTCGACCGCGCCACCGAGGTACTGCGACGACTGTCCGCCGTCTACGACCGGCTGTGAGGCCACGGTCGGGCCGCTCCGATCACCGCGCCCGGGACCTCCGGATCGCCCTTCGATCCCGGACTTCGACGGTTCATCACATGCTGCCACCGGCACCATCGGGGGATGGACCTCAGCGCCGGACTGATGACCCTGGCCTCCGCCGGCGCCGTCCGGCTGGTGGAGGCGACCTCGGCGGGTCGCTCCGGGCCACCGTTCCGGGCCGCCGCCCAGAACGGTTCCGCCGAACCCCGGCCGTCCCGATTCCACCACGCGCCCATCGGGTCGACCGTCCCACCGGCGCGGCCGGATCCTCCCCGAAGGGCCGGCGTCAGACGGCGTTCAGGCCGTGCGCCACGAAGATCGCGCGGGTTTCTGCGACCTGCTCTGGGCTGGGCGCCGGGGTGTCGGCCAGGGGGAAGTCGAGGCCGAGCGCCCGCCATTTGGGGGCGCCGAGCCGGTGGAAGGGCAGGATGTCGACCCGGGTGACATTGCCGAGCGAGGCGGCGAAGGCGGCCACGCCCTCGACGTTCGTGGTCGGATCGGTGAGCCCGGGTACAAGGACGAAGCGAACCCAGACCTCGGTGCCGAGGTCTGCCAGGCGGCGGGCGAACTCCAGGGTGGGGGCGAGTTCCCGCCCTGTCACGTGGCGGTAGAGCGCGCGGTCCCAGGACTTGATGTCGAGCAGGACGAGGTCGGTGTCGGCGAGCAGGGCGTCCGTGGCACGAGCACCGAGGTACCCGGACGTGTCCAGTGCGGTGTGCAGGCCGAGTTCGTGCTTGAAGCGGTGCAGCAGTTCTCCGGTGAGGACCGGCTGGAGCAGCGGTTCGCCTCCGCTGACGGTGGCGCCGCCACCGGAGGCCCGGATGAAGTCGGTGTACTTGGCGGCCTCGTGGACGATGTCCTCCGCGGAGGCGGGTCGGCCGTCGCGCGTGTACCGGGTGTCGGGGTTGTGGCAGTACAGGCAGCGCAGCGGGCAGCCGGCCAGGAAGGCAACGAAGCGGGTGCCGGGCCCGTCGACGCCCGTGGACAGGTCCCAGGAGTGCAGCATTCCCCCGGCGGGCCGACGGGTGCCCACGACGGCCGGGGTCACCGGCGCAGCCGGGGTGGCGCCCGTCGGGGGAAGGCCGAGCGGGCGGACGGGGAGGTCGGTTCGGTCCATGGTGGGGCCTCCGGGAACGGCGGCGCCGGCGCCCCGTGGTCGGGCAGGGCACCGGTGCCGCGTGACTGGCCGCGCCTACAGCGCGTCGTGGAAGGTGCGGCCGACCACGTCGAGTTGCTGTTCGCGCGTGAGCCGGACGAAGTTGACCGCGTAGCCGCTGACCCGGATGGTGAGCTGCGGGTACTTCTCCGGGTGGTCCATGGCGTCCAGCAGGGTGTCCCGGTCGAGGACGTTGACGTTCATGTGGAAGCCGTGGCACGTGGTGTAGCCGTCCAGCACTCCGACCAGGTTGCCGACGCGCTCCTCGGCGGTGCGGCCGAGCGCGTCCGGGGTCACGGTGTTGGTGAGCGAGATGCCGTCCTCGGCCTGCGAGTAGGGGATCTTCGCGACCGAGAGCGCGCCGGCCACGTAGCCGTGGGCGTCGCGCCCGTTCATCGGGTTGGCGCCCGGGGAGAACGGTTCGCCGGCCCGCCGGCCGTCCGGGGTGTTGCCGGTCTTCTTGCCGTAGACCACGTTCGAGGTGATGGTCAGGACGGACTGGGTGTGTTCGGCGCCCCGGTAGGTGGGGTGCTTGCGCACCTTCGCCATGAAGTCCTCGACCAGCCGGACGGCGATCGCGTCGGCCCGGTCGTCGTTGTTGCCGTAGGCCGGGTAGTCGCCCTCGACCAGGTAGTCGGTGACGAGGCCGGTCTCGTCACGGACCGGACGGACCTTGGTGTGCTTGATCGCGGACAGCGAGTCGGCGGCCACCGCGAGCCCGGCGATGCCGCAGGCCATGGTGCGCCGGACGTCCCGGTCGTGCAGGGCCATCTCGATCCGCTCGTAGGCGTACTTGTCGTGCATGTAGTGGATGACGTTCAGCGCGTGGACGTACGTTTCGGCGAGCCATTCCAGCTGCTGGTCGAAGCGGGCCAGCACCTCGTCGTAGTCGAGCACCACGCCGCCCACCGGGGTGGTCGGGGGTCCGACCTGGGCGCCGGAGAGTTCGTCCCGGCCACCGTTGATCGCGTAGAGGAGGGTCTTGGCGAGGTTGACCCGGGCGCCGAAGAACTGCATCTGCCGGCCGACCTCCATGGCGGAGACGCAGCAGGCGACGGCGGTGTCGTCGCCGAAGCGGGGGCGCATCAGGTCGTCGGACTCGTACTGGAGCGAGGAGGTGTCGATCGACACGCGTGCGCAGAACTCCTTGAAGCCCTGCGGGAGTCGCGGCGACCAGAGGACCGTCATGTTGGGCTCGGGCGCCGGGCCCAGGTTGTAGAGGGTCTGGAGGTAGCGGAAGGACGTCCGGGTGACCAGGGTCCGCCCGTCCGTGCCCATGCCGCCGATCGACTCGGTGACCCAGGTCGGGTCCCCGGAGAACAGCTCGTCGTACTCGGGGGTGCGCAGGAAGCGGACGATCCGCAACTTGATGACGAAGTCGTCGACGATCTCCTGCGCCTGACGTTCCGTCAACCTCCCTTCGTCCAGGTCTCGCTGGAGGTAGACGTCGACGAAGGTCGAGGTGCGGCCGAGCGACATGGCCGCGCCGTTCTGCTCCTTCACCGCCGCCAGGTAGCCGAAGTAGAGCCACTGGACGGCTTCACGGGCGGTCGCGGCCGGGCCGGAGACGTCGTGCCCGTACGCCGACGCCATCTCCTTGAGTTCGCCCAACGCGCGGATCTGTTCGGCGAGTTCCTCGCGCTCGCGGATGGTCTCCTCCAGCCGCTCCGGGGAGGTGGGCGGCGCGTCCAGGCCGGCCTTCTCGGCGAGCTTGGCCTCGACCAGCCGGTCCACGCCGTAGAGCGCCACGCGCCGGTAGTCGCCGATGATCCGGCCGCGGCCGTAGGCGTCCGGCAGTCCGGTGATCACGCCGGCCCTGCGGGCGGCGAGGATCTCCGGGGTGTACGCGTCGAACACGCCGTCGTTGTGGGTCTTGCGGTAGCGGGTGAAGATCTTCTCCAGCTGCGGGTCGACCGGGTAGCCGTAGGTGCGCAGCGCGCCGGCGACCATCCGCCAGCCGCCGTTGGGCATGATCGCGCGCCGGAGCGGGGCGTCGGTCTGCAGGCCGACGATCAGCTCCCGCTCCTGGTCGATGTAGCCGGGCGCGTGGGCGGTGATGCCGGAGGGGATGTCGTAGGCCACGTCGTGGACGCCCCTGGCGCGCTCGGCCGGGAAGAGGTCGGTGATCCGCCGCCACACCGCCGCGGTCCGCTCGGTCGGACCGGTGAGGAAGTCCGCGTCGCCCTCGTACGGGGTGTAGTTGCGCTGGATGAAGTCGCGGACGTCGATCGCGGTCCGCCAGGGCCCGTCGGTGAAGCCGCGCCAGGCGTTCCGCGTCTCCGTCTCCGTCTGCGGCTGCGGCTGCTGCGGCTGCGGCTGCGGCTGCGGCTGCTGGAAGGTCATGTCCTCGCTCCCGTCTCTGTCTCCTCGCCGCCATCGTGGTCCGGCGAGGGCCCCGGTCCTTGTCCGGAAGGTCCCGGACGACCGGGGCCGTTGGTCCTCAGGCCTGGTCGCCGTAGTAGGCGCGGCGCATCAGCCGCTGCAGGTCGGCGACCATCGGCATCCGGGGGTTGGCCGGGGCGCACTGGTCCTCGTAGGCGTTCATGGCCTGCCGGGGCAGGGCGGCGAGGAACGCCGCCTCGTCGACGCCGGCCTCCTTGAAGGAGCGCGGGATGCCGACCCTGTCCCGCAGGTCCTCCACGGCCGCGGCGAGGGACTCGACGCCCTGCTCGGCGGTCGTGGCCGGCAGGCCGAGCGTCCGGGCGATCGCCTGGTAGCGCTCCGGGGCGGTGTAGTGCTGGTACTTCGGCCAGCCGGTGACCTTGGCGGCGGGCGAGCCGTTCCAGCGGATCACGTGGGGCAGCAGCAGCGCGTTGGTGCGGCCGTGGGCGAGGTGGAAGGTCGCGCCGAGGGTGTGGGCCATGGCGTGCACGGCGCCGAGGAAGGCGGAGCCGAAGGCCATCCCGGCGATCGTGCCGGCGTTGTGCATCTTCTCCCGCGCCACCGGGTCGTCAGGGCCGTTCAGCACGGCCCGCTCCAGGTGTTCGAAGATCAGCCTGATGCCCTGCAGGGCGAGTCCGTCGGTGAAGTCGTTGGCGTAGACGGAGACGTACGTCTCGATGCAGTGGGTGAGGGCGTCGAATCCGGTGTCGGCGGTGACGTGCCCGGGCAGGCCGGTGGTCAGGGCCGGGTCCACGATGGCCACGCTCGGGGTGAGCGCGTAGTCCGCGAGCGGGTACTTCTGTCCGGTGGCGGTGTCGGTGATGACGGCGAAGGGGGTGACCTCGCTGCCGGTGCCCGAGGTGGTCGGGATGCAGACCAGCTTGGCCTTCTCGCCCAGGTCGGGGAAGGTGAAGGCGCGCTTGCGGATGTCGAAGAACTTCTCCTTCAGGTCCGCGAACTCCACCTCGGGGTGCTCGTACATCAGCCACATCACCTTGGCCGCGTCCATCGGCGAGCCGCCGCCCAGGGCGATGACGGTGTCCGGTTCGAACTCCCGCATCAGTGCCGCGCCCCGGCGGACGGTGTCGATGCTCGGGTTCGGCTCGACGGAGTCGACGACCCGTACCTCGACCGGGTCACGGCGCCGGTCGAGGACGCTCCGGATCCGCTCCAGGTGGCCGATCTCCACCATCGTCCGGTCCGTGACCACGACGATCCGGTGCGCGTTCGGCATGCTCGCCAGGTACTTGACGGAGTTGCGCTCGAAGTAGATCTTCGGCGGGACCTTGAACCACTGCATGTTGGTGGTGCGCCGCCCGATCCGCTTGATGTTGACGAGGTTCAGCGCCGACACGTTCCCGGACACCGAGTTGTGCCCGTAGCTGCCGCAGCCCAGGGTCAGCGAGGGGGTGAAGGCGTTGTAGACGTCGCCGATGCCGCCCTGCGAGCTCGGCGCGTTCCAGATGATCCGGCAGGCCTTGACCGCGTGCCCGAACTCCTCGACGAACGCCTCGTCCTCGGTGTGCACCGCGGCCGAGTGCCCGAGGCCGTTGAACTCCACCATGGCTGCCGCCAGTTCGACCCCGTGGGCACGGCTGTCGGCGGTCAGGACGGCGAGCACGGGGCAGAGCTTCTCCCGGGTCAGCGGCTCCTCGGGCCCGACCCGCTCACAGTCGGCGAGGATCACCGAGGTGTCGGCCGGGACCTCGAAGCCGGCCGCCTCGGCGACCTGCGCGGCCGAGCGGCCGACCACCGCGGCGTTCAGCCTTCCGCCGGCGCAGTCCGTGCCCTCGCCGGCCCCGAAGAGGTGGCGCTCCAGCAGGGCCTTCTCCTCCGCGCTCGCGTGGTGGGCCTTCAGCGTCCGGAACCCGGCGAGCGCCGCCCCGCGGATCTCCCGGTCCAGGATCACCGCCTGCTCGGAGGCGCAGATCATCCCGTTGTCGAAGGACTTCGACAGCACGATGTCGTTCACCGCCCGCCGGAGGTCGGCGCTGCGCTCGACGTACGCCGGGACGTTGCCCGCGCCCACACCGAGCGCCGGCTTGCCGCAGGAGTAGGCGGCCCGGACCATCGCGTTGCCGCCGGTGGCCAGGATCGTCGCCACGTCGGGATGGTTCATCAGCGCACCGGTGGCCTCCCGCGAGGGCTCCGCGATCCACTGGATGCAGCGGGCAGGGGCACCGGCGGCCACCGCCGCGTCCCGTACGGTCCTCGCCGCCTCGGCGGAGCAGCGCTGGGCCGAGGGGTGGAAGGCGAGGACGATCGGGTTGCGGGTCTTCAGGGCCAGCAGGCACTTGAAGATCGTGGTCGAGGTCGGGTTGGTCACCGGAGTGATTCCGGCGACCACGCCGACCGGCTCGGCGATCTCCACGATGCCGTCGAGCTCGTCCCGGTACACCACCCCGACGGTCCTCGTCCGGGCCATCACGTGGGTGACGTTCTCGCAGGCGAAGACGTTCTTCACGGCCTTGTCCTCGAACACACCGCGCCCGGTCTCCTCCACCGCCAGCACCGCCAGCGCGGTGTGCCGTTCCAGCGCGGCCAGCGAGGCCTTCTTGACGATGTGGTCGACCTGCTGCTGGGTGAAGCCGGCGTACTCCCGAAGGGCCGTCAGGGCCCCGGTGACCAGTGCGTCGACGGCGGTGTCCGCGGCCGGCACTGCGGGCTGCTCCGGGATCGGAACGGTGTGGTCCTTCGCCTCGGTCTGTGAGCGGCTGGGCATGGGCTGGCCACCTTTCGGTTTCGTCGTCCGGGGAAGCGGGCGCCCGCGGTCGTCCGGCCGGGCTGTCCGCTCACAGCGTCCCCCGACCGGTGTGGTCCGGACGGCGGCCATTGGGGGTCGTCCTGAGGGCCGAAGGTCCTCTCCTTCCCCCGCGCCGGTCCCCTGCGGGCACGCGAACGGCCGTGGTGCGGACGGCTCTTCGTCCGCGCCACGGCCGTGTGCCGGGCCGGTCTCAGTCGTGCGGCACGACCGCGACCGGGCTGTGCGCGTGGTGGAGGACGGCGTGGGTGACGTGGCCCAGCCAGGGCGCCGACGGGTGGAGCCTGGGCCGGCGGCGCCCCACCACCGTCAGGCAGGCGCTGCGGGAGGCCTCCACCAGCGCCCGACCGGCCGGCCAGGCGGTCAGCTCGGCCTCGACCCGGACCTCCGGGTGCTTCGCCCGCCAGGGCGCCAGGGCGTCCTGGAGCCGCAGCAGCTCCGCGGCCTCCAGTGCCTCCCTGACCTCCGGCTGGTAGACCACGGGCTCGGTCGAGTACGGCCCCGCGGGCACCTGACGGCTCTCCAGCACGCGTAGCGTCGCGCCCCGCGCCGCGGCCTGTTCGAAGGCGAAGGCGATGACGTCCGGATCGGCCTGGTCGCTGTCCAGCCCGAGCACCACCTCGCCCGCGCCGGCGCCCTGTCCGTCGGCCCCGTCGCGGACCACCACGACGGGGCAGTTCGCGTGGCCCGCCGTCCGGAGCGAGACGGAGCCGACCAGCAGCCCCGCGAACCCTCCCAGACCGCGCGAGCCGAGCACCAGCAGGCCGTTCCGGCCCCCGGCGGCGGCGAGCGCGTAGGCCGGGGTCCCCGGCATGTGGTCGCAGGTCACCTCCAGCCCCGGCAGCAGGCGCGTGAGGTGGTCCCGGGTGGCGAGCACCGACGGCGGCACCTCGCCGCGGTCGGACTCCCCGGGCGCGGTCGAGTCCACGCCCCCGACGTGGAGCAGCCGCAGCGGCCGGCCGCTGCGGTGCGCCTCCCGGGCGGCCCACTCGGCTGCGGCCGTGCTCGGCTCGGATCCGTCGGCTCCGACGACTACGGCGTACGGCATGATGCCGGCCCTCCCTGGTTCGACGGTCGCGGCGCGGATGCCGGCGACCCCGTGTGGGATCCACGATCGCGCTCGCCGCGGGCCGTTCCCAGGGCCGAGCAGCCCCAGGGACGGCCCGAAGGTCCCGGTCACGACTCCGGGACGACGGCGACCGGGCAGAGCGCGTGGTGCAGGACGGCGTGGCCGATCGGTCCGAGCGCGCCCACCAGGAGCGCGCCCCGCCTGCCCAGCACCAGGAGTCGGGCCTTGGCCGACGCCTCCACCAGCGCCAGGCCGGCTCCCGCGTCCGTGCTCTCCGCGACGGCCTCGACCCCGGGACGGGAGGCCCGCCACGGGGCGAGGACGCGGGCGAGGAGTGCGTCCTCGTCGGCCGGTGCGCCGGTGGCCGAGGCGTGCACGACCCGCAGCGGCAGTCCGTGGCGGTGCGCCGCGGCGAAGGCGAACTCCAGCGCCGCCTCGGCCGGTCGGCGGGCGTCCAGGCCGAGCACGATCTGCTCGCGCGGCTCCGGGCCGACCGGGTCCACCGGCAGCACTACGGTCGGGCACCCGGACCGGGCCGCGAGGTGCAGGGCGGTGGAGCCGACCCGCAGTCCCGGGAAGCCGCCGGCCCCGCGGGCCGCGACGACGAGCAGTTCGGCGTCCTCCCCCGCGGCCAGCAGCGCCGCGGGGGCGACGTCGTGGACCTCCTCGGCGCGGGTCTCCAGCCCGGGGTACCGCACCGCGAGGACGTGGCGCACCTCGTGGAGCAGGTCGCCCGGGCCGGTCCGCCGTCCGACGGACCGGCCCGGGAGCAGATCGGGCATCAGGGGCAGGGCGTGCAGGACGCGCAGCTCGCGGCCGAGCGACAGCGCCTCACGGGCGGCCCAGTCGGCGGCGGCCAGGCTGGGGTCGGAGCCGTCGACTCCGACGGTTACGGGCAGGTCCATCACTGATCTCCTGACGGTCGGCCCCCCTGGTCGCGGATCAGCCCTCCCAGGTCCAGTCGGTGATCTCGGGCAGATCGGTGCCGTGTTCGCGGATCCAGTCGTGGTGGCGGGTGCGCCGGTCGGCCATCTCCTGGCGCAGGGCGGCGGCCCGGACGGCGAGGCCGGGGACGCGGTCGATGACGTCCATGACCAGCCGGTAGCGGTCGAGGTCGTTGCGGACCACCATGTCGAAGGGCGTCGTGGTGGTACCCGACTCCTTGTAGCCGCGCACGTGCAGCTGGGGGTGGACGGCCCGGCGGTAGGCGAGGCGGTGGACCAGCCACGGGTAGCCGTGGTAGGCGAAGACCACCGGCCGGTCGCGGGTGAACAGGGCGTCGAACTCGGGGTCGGGCATGCCGTGCGGGTGCTCCTCGGCGGGCATCAGCCGGGCCAGGTCGACCACGTTGACCACCCGGACGGCCAGGTCGGGCAGACGGCGGCGGAGCAGCTGGGCGGCCGCGAGGACCTCCTGGGTGGGGACGTCCCCGGCGCAGGCGAGCACGACGTCGGGTTCCCGGGTGCCGTCCTCGGTGCCGGCCCACTCCCAGATCCCGGCGCCCCGGGCACAGTGGGCGCGGGCCTGCTCGAGAGTGAGCCAGTCGAAGCAGGGCTGCTTGCCGGCGACGACGACGTTGACGTAGTCGCGGCTGCGCAGGACGTGGTCGGCGGTGGCGAGCAGGGTGTTGGCGTCCGGCGGGAAGTAGACCCGGACGGCTTCGGGGCTCTTGTTGAGGACGTGGTCGACGAAGCCCGGGTCCTGGTGGGAGAAGCCGTTGTGGTCCTGGCGCCAGACGTGCGAGGTGAGCAGGTAGTTGAGCGAGGCGATCGGCGCGCGCCAGGGCAGCGCCCGGGTGGTGCGCAGCCACTTGATGTGCTGGTTGACCATGGAGTCGACGATGTGGACGAAGGCCTCGTAGCAGGAGAACAGTCCGTGGCGGCCGGTGAGGAGGTAGCCCTCCAGCCAGCCCTGGCAGGTGTGTTCGGAGAGGATCTCCAGCACGCGGCCGTCGCGGGCGAGGTGTTCGTCGACGGGCAGGGTCTCGGCCTGCCACGCCTTGCCGGTGACGGCGTAGACGGCCTGGAGCCGGTTGGAGGCGGTCTCGTCCGGGCCGACCAGGCGGAAGTCCCTGCGTTCGGCGGTGTCGGCCATCAGCTGTTCGAGCAGGTCGCCGAGCACCCGGGTGGGTTCGTGCAGGGTGGTGCCGGGCTTGTCCACGGGCACGGCGAAGCGCTCCAGCGGCGGGATCGGCAGGTCGCGCAGCAGCAGGCCGCCGTTGGCGTGCGGGTTCGCCCCGAGGCGGCGGTCGGCCTCGGGGACGCAGGCCAGCACCTCGGCGGTGGGCCGGCCGTGGTCGTCGAAGAGCTCCTCGGGCCGGTAGGAGCGCAGCCACTCCTCCAGTTGGGCGAGGTGGGCGGGGTTGTCCCGGACCTGGTCCAGCGGCACCTGGTGGGCGCGCCAGGTGCCTTCGACCGGCACGCCGTCGACCTCCGCGGGGCCGGTCCAGCCCTTGGGGGTGCGCAGCACGATCAGCGGCCACCGCGGGCGGTCGGCCCTGGCGCCCGTGCGGGCCTCGTGCTGGAGGGCGGCGATCCGGTCCAGGGCGGTGTCCATCGCCTCGGCCATGGCGCGGTGGACGGTCATCGGGTCGTCGCCGCTGACGTACAGCGGGAGGTGGCCGTACCCGCGCAGGAGCGCGTCGAGTTCCTCCTCGGGCAGCCGGGCGAGCACGGTCGGGTTGGCGATCTTGTAGCCGTTGAGGTGCAGGATCGGCAGCACGGCGCCGTCGTGGACGGGGTCGAGGAACTTGTTGCCGTGCCAGGAGGCCGCCAGCGGTCCGGTCTCGGCCTCGCCGTCGCCGATCACGCAGGCGACCAGCAGACCGGG
Source organism: Kitasatospora sp. NPDC058444 (assembly GCF_042721415.1). Lineage (NCBI taxonomy): Bacteria > Bacillati > Actinomycetota > Actinomycetes > Kitasatosporales > Streptomycetaceae > Kitasatospora > Kitasatospora sp. NPDC058444. The sequence continues at coordinate 46,699 of NZ_JBHXLL010000050.1, forward strand.
GTTGTCGAAGGCCGCGCCGTAGGCGTGCGAGAGCGCGTAGCCGAGTTCGCCGCCCTCGTGGATGGAGCCCGGTGTCTCGGGCGCGACGTGGCTGGGCACGCCGCCGGGGAAGGAGAACTGCCGGAACAGCCGGCCCATGCCGGCCTCGTCGCGGGTGACGCTCGGATAGGTCTCGGTGTAGCTCCCCTCCAGCCAGGAGTTCGCCAGCACGGCGGGCCCGCCGTGCCCGGGGCCCCAGACGCAGATCGCGTCCAGGTCCCGGGCCTTGACCACCCGGTTGAGGTGGGTGTGCACCAGGTTGAGGCCGGGCGAGGTGCCCCAGTGGCCGAGCAGCCGGGGCTTGATGTGCTCCGGGCGCAGCGGCTCGCGCAGCAGCGGGTTGGCCATCAGGTAGATCTGTCCGGCCGACAGGTAGTCGGCGGCCCTCCAGTGGGCGTCGAGCGCGCGGATCTCCCCCTCGGAGGGTCCGCCGGGAGCCGGGCTGGGATGGACGGACATGACTGCGTACTCCTCAGGTCTGTCGGCTCTCCGACCACCGGTGGTCGGCGAACCTCATCGTCGTCTCTCGGCCGGAGCCCGCTCAGGGCCTAACAGGCCACATTCCACGGGATGCCGGGGGCCGGTGGTCCCTGCTGTCCACGGGATTCATCCGGATGGCCCGCACTGTGCCCCGCACTGCCTCGCACCACGAACGGCCGGGTGGGGAGAGGGCTGCCCTCTCCCCACCCGGCCGAGGCCCGGTCGGCCCGGCCCCGCCCCGGTTGCTAGTCCGCGGGAGTGATGACGCCGTAGTGGCCGTCGTACCGGTGGTACAGGACGTTCCCGCGCCCGGTCTCGCTGTTGGTGAAGAAGACGAACGGCAGGCCTCCCAGGTCGAGCCGCGCGGCGGCGCCGGCGACGCTCAGCTCCGGTACGGCGTGGGTGCTCACCGAGATTCCCGGCTCGGCCTCGGGTGCCGTTCCGGCCGAGACGATCCGGTACGCACCCGTCTCCCCGTCGTGGTGGACGACGCTGTCGCAGCCCGTGTGCGCGTCGGTGTAGAGGTGGAAGTCGTAGTCCATCGCCTCCAGTTCGAAGACCGCCGCCCACGTGGTCTGCCGCGCGAGACTGTAGGTCTTGTGCCGCACGACGCGGCGCTCCTCGCTGTCCAGCGCCCGGCGTTGCGGCCGGTGTTCGTGCCTGGCGGCGGGCCGCTCCGTGTGGTGGCGGTGGTGCCGGTGGGCCCGGACCCGGGCGATCCTGGCGTTCAGCCGGTCCTGGAGCAGGTCGACGGCCTCCTGCATGGTGGTGGCGGCGACGTGGGCGCGCACGGGCCGACCGTTCAGATCGAGCGTGGCCTGGGCGGTCGACGGCCTGGCCACGGCGTGATTGGGCTCCTGGGTGAGCTTTACCCGGACGGCGAGGACCGGCTCGTCGAGTCGCTCCAGAACGGCGAGCAGCTTCGTCCTGGCGTAGTCGGGCGCGGCCAGGGTGACCTCACCGCGGGTCGTCACGGTGATGTCGGGGGCGGTTCGGGTCTGCAGGCGGTTCATCGTGGTTCCCTTTCCGGTACGTCGGACCGTAGTGCGCGCGTCAGCCCGTGGCGTGCGTTCCGACCCGTGCGGACGGGCCCGGTCCGCGCCGTTGCCCGTCGTCGAAGATCTTCGGGTCCGCGGGACGGCGCCTCCCATGGGCCGACGGTCCCGCTCACCCGCGCCGGCGGTCCCTGTTCCACCCGCCCGATGGTCCCGGGGCGCCGGGGCGGACACCGGCTCACGAGGCGAACGGCTCCCCGGCGTTCGCCCGGGTCGGGACCACCGGCCCATCAACCGGTCCCGTCCGGCCCTGGGTCGGCCGCGGGCCCCGGCGGGAGATTGGTGCCACCGGACGACGACGCGCCCGGCCCCGACCCGGCATCGAAGGAGTACCCGTGACCACGCAGCAGGTGCTGGCGGGCCTCGACGGCTCACCGCAGAGCGAGGCCGCCGCCATGTGGGCGGCGCAGGAGGCCCACCGGCTCGGAGCGGCCCTGCGGCTGCTCCACGTCTGGCCCTGGCTGACCAGCGCGGAAGCCGAGCGGCAGGCGCGGCCCGGCGACCTCAGGCCCGCCGCGCTCGACGCCCTCTCCCGCGTCGCCGACCGGATCCGCCTCACCCACCCGGACCTGACGGTGGAGACCGCCGTGCGGGCCGACGACCCGGTGGACGGGCTGGTCGCCGAAGCACAGGGGCGGGAGATGCTGGTGCTCGGCTCCCGGGGCCTCGGGGGATTCACCGGTCTGCTCGTCGGCTCGGTCTCCCTCGCGGTCGCCGCCCGCGCGACCGTCCTCGTCCGCGAGGAACAGCCCCTGCCGCGCACGAACACCGCTCCCGCCCGCGAGGTGGTGGTCGGCGTCGACTCCTGCGAACCGGACGAGGCCGTCCTCGAGTTCGCCTTCGCCCAGGCGGAGCGCCGCGGCGCCACGCTGCGCGCCGTCCACGGCTGGGACCCGGCCCCGGCATGGGCCTTCGGAGGCATGATGCCGCCTCCGATGGACCTTCCCGACCAGGAGGGCACGGAGGCTTCCCTGCTGTCGGAGCACCTCACGCGCCCGCGGGCCGGCCACCCGGGCGTGGACGTCGTCGAGGACGTCCGGATCGGCGGCGCCGCGAACGCCGTCCTGGACGCCTCCGCCGGCGCCGAGTTGGTCGTCATCGGTCGGCGCGAGCGCCGCCACCGCATCGGCACGCTGCTCGGCCCCGTCGCCCATGCCGTGCTCCACCACTCGACCGCTCCGGTCGCGGTGGTCCCCCATCCGTGAGGACGGGCCGCGCCCGCCACCGCCGTCCACCGAACCGTTGACGAAGTCCACCGAACCGTTGACGAAGGAGACCGACATGACCGCCGTTCCCGGGCCCGCCGGCCCGGTCCCGCACCGACGCCGGCGCGACCACCTGCGGCGGGCGTTCGGGCGGGACGGCAACCCGCTGGTCCGCCCGATCGACCGCTCGCGCAGCCGGGTCCTGCTGCTGACCGCGCTCGGCATCGGGCTGGCCCTGCTCTTCGGCGCCGGCGCGGCGGCGGACCGCTTCGCCTCGGTCCGGCACCGGGAGTCCACCACGGCCGCCCGGCTGCACGACGTCCAGGCCGTCACGCTCGCCCCGGCACAGCGACGGATCGACCCCGGCACCGGGAGGACGCGGTACGAGGCCGAAGCCGCGTGGACCTCCCCCGACGGCCGTGGCACCACCGGGACCGTCTCCGTTCCCGGCAGCACCGCCACCGGTTCGGCCGTCGGGATCCGGGTCGACGACACCGGCCGGCCCGTCCCTCCCCCGCCGGGGACGATCCGGGCCGCCGCCGACGCGGCCTGCCTCGGGTTCCTCGCCTTCGGCGGCCTCACCACGCTCCTCATCGCGGGCCTCAGCATCCGTCTGATGCTCCTCGACCGCCGGGCCGACGAGGCCTGGCAGCGCTCCTGGTCGTCCTTCGAGCCCCGGTGGAGCGGCCGCACCCGGCGCGACAACCGGGCGGGCTGACCCCGCACCGCGGACCCGGACCGGCCGCACCGGCGCGGCCGACGGCTCTCCGGACGCGGAGGAGGGACGGCACCCCACGCCATGACGGCCCGTCGGCCGCCGTGCCGTCGGCATCACCCGCGACACGGAGCCGGGCGGCCCTACCGGTTCGCCCCGGATTCCGGCACACTGCCAGGGGATCTGAACGACCTGCCCGCCGAGGCAGGCTGAGCGCGGAGCGGTGATGGCGGACGACCTGGCGGCCGGCACGGACAACCCGGTGAAGGTGTTCCTCCTCGACGACCACGAGGTGGTCCGACGGGGCGTGCACGACCTGCTGGACACGGAGCCCGGCCTCACCGTGGTCGGCGAGGCCGCCACGATGGCCCAGGCGCTCGCCCGCGTGCCGGCGCTGCGCCCGGACGTGGCGGTCCTGGACATGCGGCTGCCCGACGGCGACGGAGTGACGGTCTGTCGCGAACTACGCTCGCAGCTGCCGGAGTTGGCCTGCCTGATCCTCACCTCCTTCGACGACGAGGAGGCCCTGCTCGACTCGATCATGGCTGGCGCCGCCGGCTACGTCCTGAAGCAGATCAGCGGTACCGACCTCGTCACCGCGGTCCGCACGGTCGCCTCCGGGCAGTCCATGCTCGACCCCGGCGCCGCCACCCGGCTGATGGCCAGACTGCGCGGCGAGGCCGCGGCCCAGCAGCCGTCCGACGCGCCTCAGCTCACCCAGCGCGAGCGGGACATCCTCGCCCTCATCGGCGAGGGCCTGACGAACCGGCAGATCGGCCAGCAGCTCTTCCTCGCCGAGAAGACCGTCAAGAACCACATCTCCCGCCTGCTCGCCAAGCTCGGCGTGGAGCGCCGTGTCCAGGCCGCCGTCATGGCCACCCGGGTACTGACCGGCCAGGACCCCGCGACGGCCCGCACCACCGCATGACCCCGGCGGACGCGGCGCCAGTTCCTTGAGCCGGGGATCCGCGTCGGTGGCGTTGCCGGACGGAGTGGAAGCGGGGCTGCGGGTCGTCTTCAACGGCCGGTTGGATCGCCTTCGCCGTGGTGTCCCCCGGCGATCAGGGACACCAGGGGATCGGGCCCTGAACCACTGCTGGGAACCAGCGGGAAAGCGACCCGAGCGGGCACCTTCAGGCGCCGTCCCGGCCGCCCGTCATGGACTCGGACACCGCGACGAAGGCCCGCACGAGGGGACGGTCGTCTCCTCGGCGGGTGGCCAGGAGGACCCTGCTCACCGCGGGCGGCCCGTCGAGTTCGAGGCTCCGCGCGCCCGCGGGGAGCAGCGTGGTGGCGCTGTGGGGGGCGATGGTGACGCCGAGGCCGGCGGCCACGAGCATGGTGATGGTGTGCCAGTTCGAGCATTCCTGGGCGACTCGGACGTCGTTGCCGGTGTCCCGGATCGGCCGGGTGTTCACGTCGAAGGCGTGGGCTCCCGCCGAGCGCGGGAAGAGGATCAGGGGGTCGGCGGCCAGCGCCGCCGGGTCCACCCGGCCGGCGGCGGCCGCGGGGTGGTCGGCGGGGACGACCGCGACGAAGCGTTCCGTCGTGAGGAGGGCGAGGTCGATGTCCTCGCGTTCCTCGGCGTCCCGGACGATCCCGATGTCGGCCGTACCGCGTTCCAGGGCCGTCAGGACGTCGACGGTGAAGCCGTCGTGGAGCTTGACCTGGACGTCCGGGCGGCGGAGGGAGAAGGCGCGGAGCCGTTCGCTGACGATCGCGGTGGCGGAGGTGATGAAGGCGATGTCCAGCCGGCCGGCCTCGCCGCGGCCGACCCGCCCGGCCTCGTCCAGGTCGGCGGCCAGCCGGCCCAGGAGGTCCCTGGCCCGCGGCCGGAACGTCGCTCCCGCGTCCGTGAGGCGGACGCTCCGGGAGGTCCGCCGGAACAGCTCGACGCCGACGATCTTCTCGAGCTGCCTGATCTGCTGGGACAGGGCCGGCTGGGCGATGTGCAGCCGCTGGGCGGCGCGGCCGAAGTGGAGCTCCTCGGCCAGCGCCAGGAAGTAGCGCAGATGGCGGAGCTCGATTCGCTGATCCATATCTCCAGCCTATTGATCGGGGTCCGGGTGCGTATTGGACACATGGGTGGGCGCGGCCGCAGGCTGACGTGGTGTCATCCAGGGAAGGGATCCACCCCATGCCGTACGCCTCCGCCCCGACCGTGGTCTCCTCGATCGCCTCGCAGAGCGACGCCGACGCGTTCCGCGAGCTGAACGAGGAGTGGATCTCGCAGCTGTTCACCCTGGAAGCGGAGGACAGGGCCGTGCTCGGGGATCCGTTCGGCCGCATCGTGGGCCCGGGCGGCGACGTGCTCCTGGCCCGCGAGGCGGGCAGTGGGGCCGTCCTGGGGTGCGTGGCACTCCTGGCCTACCCGGACGCCGTGTTCGAGCTGGCGAAGATGGCCGTGACCCCCGCGGCGCAGGGACGCGGCATCGGCCGTCTGCTCGTGGCCGCGGCGATCGACCGGGCCCTGGCACTCGGCGGGGCCCGGCTGTTCCTCGGGACGAACAGCAGGCTGGCGCCCGCCGTCCACCTCTACGAGGAGGCCGGGTTCGTCCGGATCACCCGCGACCGCCTCCCGGTGGCCGAGTACTACGCCCGCGCCGACATCCTCATGGAACTGGGCTGACGCCCCGGACACGGCCTGGACGGACGTCGGAGGTGTGACGGAGAACGCGAACGGAGGAGGTCGGCATGGATGGTGGCCACCACGGCGGTGACGGCAACGACTCGTGGCTCAGCAGTGTCGTCGGCGGCGGCGACGGGCCCTTCGGCAGTGGCGGCAAGGGCGGCGGTCCGCTGGGGACGATCCTCGTGATCCTCCTGGTCTTCGGTCTGCCGATCCTGGTGGTGCTCCTGCTGGCCGACTGACGGACAGCGGGGCTCGGTCCCGTCAGGGCGTCTGGACCGAGGCGCCGAGCCGGTAGTCGTGCGCGGAGAACGCGGCGGCGACGGCGAACCGGTCCGCCCTGACGAGCGTCTGCCGCCACTCGATCGCACGCCCGTCGGTGTCGCGGCCGAGCCGGTCGATCGCGAGCAGCGCGGTGGTCGCGGGGAGGTCGAGCAGGATGCGCTCCCCCCGGCCGGGGACCACGGCGCGGATGCGTTCCCAGCCCCCGCGGATGCGGCTGCCGCAGTGGCGTTCGAGCTCGTCGTAGAGCGAGGTGTGGGTGAAGTCGACGTCCAGCAGCGGGTGGGCCAGGTCCGCGGGAAGCCAGATCCGGTCGACGGCCAGCGGTTCCTCGTCCGCCAGGCGAAGGCGTTCGAGGTAGACGAGCGGCGTGGACTCCTCGAGTCCCAGCCGGGCGGCGATGACGCCGTCGGCGCGGCGGTCGAGCGCGCGCACGACGCTGCGCTGGACGGCGCCGACCTCCTCGACGGAGCGGAACAGGCTGTACGCCTCGCTGATGTCCTGCTCCAGGGGGCGGCTCGCGGTGAACCGGGAGGCCTTGCCGCGCTGGGCGGTGACGAGGCCCTCCTCACGGAGCGTCCGCAGGGCCTCGCGGACGGTGTGCCGACTCACCCGGTACTCGGCGACGAGGTCGTGCTCGCCGGGGAAGACGTCGCGGAACTCGCCCTCGTCGAGCCGGCGCAGCAGGTCGGCGCGCAGCTGCGCCCAGAGCGGACTGCCGGCGGCTCGGGCGAGGGGCCGGGGGCCGGGCGCGGAGGTCACGGCGCCCTCCTGTGGTTCGGGGGTCGGGTGGGTGGTGCGGGACACGAGGTGAATGTTCGTACCTTCGGGGGGTCAGCACAAAATCGTTGCCCACCGGGCGAGGCGGGCAACGACGGGCAGCGGCGGGGGCGACGGGCAGCGGCGACGGACGGCGGCGAGCGACGGGTGGCGGCCGCTGCCCGGACGTGAGGGGTCCGGGCAGCGGCCGTGCGGGATCCGTCAGGCGGAGGCGCCGATCAGCATGAACGCGGCCACCGCGAGCAGGACGACGGCGAAGGCCCGTTGCAGCGCCGCGCCGGAGAGCTTGGCCGCCAGTCGCTTGCCGTCCCAGGCACCGAGGACGGCGGCTCCCACGAACGGCCCGAAGATCGCCGGGTCGATGGACACCTCCGTGACCGTCAGGCGGGTGGCCAGGGAGACGACCGAGTTGATGACGATGACCACCAGGCTGGTGCCGACGGCCTTGCGCATCGGCAGCCGGAGCACGGAGACCAGCGCGGGCACCGCGAGGAATCCGCCGCCGACTCCCAGCAGCCCGGTCACCACCCCCAGCCCGGCGCCGGCCGCCACCGTGCCAAGGTGCCCGTCCCGGCCGGCCGGCTTCACGGACGTCGCGGATGGACCGGACGTCGCGGACGTGGTCGGACCGGACGTCGCGGGCATGGTCGGACCGGACGGACCGGCGCCGCCGCCGTCCTCGGTCGCCGTGCCCCGCGCGGCGCGGGTGCCGCGCAGCATCACCGCGGCGGCCACCGCCGCCAGGACGGCGAACGCGGAGGTCAGCACCGGCTGCGGGATGCGGTGGGCGAGCACGGACGCCCCGATGGCGGGGAGCACCCCGGCCGCGGCGAACAGCGCTCCGGTGCGCCACTGGACGTTGCCGGTGCCGGCGTGGCGGACGAGCGCGGTGACGGAGGTCGCGGTGACGATGACCAGGCTGGTCGTCCCGGCGTCGGAGGGCGACAGGCCCAGCAGGTACACCAGGGCCGGGACCGCGAGCACTCCCCCGCCGCCGCCCAGCGCACCGAGAGCCACACCGACCACGGCTCCGCAGAGCAGAGCGGTGATCAGGACGCTCACGCCGTGACGCCGTCCGAGTCCTGGTCGGCGGGGTGGACGACCTCGCCGTGCCAGGCGGCGAAGCCGCCGCGCAGGTCTGTGGCCTCGAAGCCGCGGGCGCGCAGTACGGACGCGGCCACCGAGGAGCGGTTGCCGCCCGCGCAGATCACGGTCAGCGGCTGCTCGGCCGGCAGTTCGCCCAGGCGGGCGAGCAGTTCGGGCAGCGGGACGAGCCGGGCGCCGGGGAGGGTGCCCTTGTCCCGTATCTCACCCGGGCCGCGGACGTCCAGCAGCTCGAACTCGGCCGCGCCCTCGGCGAGTTCGTCGGCGAGCTCGTCGGCGTCCACGCGCACGACCGCGGTCAGGTGCGCGGCACCGATCGTCTCGACCGCGGCGTCCAGGGCGCCCAGGACGCGGTCGAAACCGATCCGGGCCAGGCGGTTCCGGGCCTCGATCGCGGTGTCCGGGTCCCCGCACAGGACGATGGCGTCCTGGGCGTCGAGCACCTGGCCGGCGAGTTCGGCGAACCGGCCGCCGAGGGGGATGTTGACCGCGCCGTACGGGTGGGCGGCGGCGAACGCCTCCGGGTCCCGGGTGTCCAGCACGGTGGCGCCGCCGGCCCGGGCCTCGATGAACGCCTGGGGGGTGAGCGGGGGGACGGGCGTCTCCTCGTCCAGGACCGGACGGGCCTGGCGGTTGCGCACCGAGGTGAACGCGAAGTAGGCGGGCGCGGCGGGCTGGCCGTCGGTCACCACGGCGACGAACTCGTCCTCGGTCATGTCGGCCAGGGCGTAGTTGCCGCGGCGCTGGTTGCCGATCGTGCAACTCAGCTCGGTGGAGAGGTTCTTGCCGCAGGCCGAGCCGGCTCCGTGCGCGGGGTGGACGCGCGTGTCGTCGGGGAGGGTCAGCAGGGCGCGGGTGGAGCGGTACAGCAGGCGGGCCATCTCCTCGGCGGACCGGCCGCGCGAGCTGAGCAGGTCGGGGCGGCCGACGTCGCCGATGAAGAGCGTGTCGCCGGTGAGCACGCCGAACGGGACGGCGTCACCGGCGTGTTCGCGCACGACGACGCAGATCGACTCCGGGGTGTGGCCCGGGGTGTGCAGGATCTCCAGCTCGACCTCGCCGAGGCCGAGTCGCTCGCCGTCGCCCAGGGGGTCGGTGTCGAAGTCGAGTTCGGCGGCGGAGCCGTAGGAGATCCGCGCGCCGGTGCGCTCGGCGAGCTCCAGGTGCCCGGAGAGGAAGTCCGCGTGGATGTGGGTCTCGATGACCCGCTCGATGGTCAGGCCGTGCTGTTCGGCGGTGGTGAGGTACCCCTGGACGTCGCGCTGGGGGTCGACCACGACGGCCCGGCCGGTGGTGCGGTCGCCGACGAGGTACGAGGCGTGGGAGAGGCAGTCGAGGTAGAACTGCACGAAGACCAGGGGTCCGGCGGGCTTCGTCATCTGGGGCTCCTGAGGGTGGGCGGTGGTTGCGGCCCCGCCGCCCTGGGGGCGGGGCATGGGCACGGGTGTGGGCGCGGTGTCGTCCGGCCGCGGGCCGTGGGCGCGCGGGGCCGCGACGACGGAGGGCCGGGGCGTGGGGATCAGGCGAGCCCGCGGAGCATGAGGTTCCAGTAGAGGAACGGCAGGCCGCGCCGCTTGAGGTACCACATGTCGGTGCGCTCGCGGATGGTGTCGATCACCGGGATCGACGGGGCGGGCCGCCCGCTGTAGTCGAACTCGGCGAGCAGCATCTTGTTGCGGGCCGTGGTCAGCGGGCAGGAGGCGTAGCCGTCGTAGGCGGCCTCGGGTTCCCGGCCGTTGATGGTGGCGAGGAGGTTCTCGACGAGCACCGGCGCCTGCTTGCGCACGGCGGCGCCGGTCTTGGAGTTCGGGGACGATCCGGCGTCACCGAGCGCCCACACGTTGGGGTGGCGGACGTGCCGCATGGTGTGCTTGTCGATCTCGACGTAGCCGGCCGGGTCGTCGGCACCGGCGAGCGGGCTGCGCTTGATCCAGTCCGGGGCGCTCTGCGGCGGCACCAGGTGGGCGACGTCGTACGGCAGGGTGCTCGTCCCCCCGGTCGCCAGATCGGTGACGACCACCTCGCGGGCCTCCGGACGCACCTCGGTGACCTCGCTCCCGTAGTGGACCTTGATGCCGTACCGGCGCACCACGTCCTCCAGTACGCGGGCGAACTCCGGGACGCCGAAGATGGCGGCACCGGGGATCACCAGGTGGACGTCGATCCGGCCGAGCACGCCCTCCCTGCGCCAGTGGTCGGCGGCCAGGTAGGCGATCTTCTGCGGGGCGCCGCCGCACTTGATGGCGCCCGACGGCATGCTGAACACCGCGCTGCCGGAGCGGGTCCCGCGGATGAAGCGCCAGGTCGCGGGGGCGTGCTGCGGCAGGTAGTTGCTGGACAGCCCGTTCCTGCCGAGCCCAGCCTCCAGGCCCGGTATCCGGTCCCAGTCCAGCTGGATGCCGGGGCAGACCACGAGGTGGTCGTAGGAGACCGTGCCGCCGTCGTCCAGCGCCACCTCCTGAGCGTCGGGGTCGACGGCGACCGCGGCGCGGCGTATCCAGTGCACGCCCTTCGGCATGACGGACGCCTGCGTCCGGATGCTCTCCGCCAGCGGCGCCCGCCCGCCGCCGACCAGCGTCCACAGCGGCTGGTAGTAGTGGCGGTCGCTCGGATCGAGCACCGCGACGTCCCGCTCGCCGGCGCGGCGCAGCCGGGCCGCGACCGAGATCCCCGCGGTCCCGCCGCCGATGATCACGATCCGGTGATGCCTGGTCATCTGGTGAACCCTCCCTGGGTCAAATGTACGGACATTAAGCTAGGACGGCCCCCGAACCGGTCGCAAGCTATTGTCCGGACATTTGCCTCCAGGGCACGGAACCGCCGCACGGCACCACCGGCGGCAGAGGAGATCGAGGCCCTCGGCGCATCCCGGCGGCGTGCAGCGGCGAGCAGGGGAGTGCAGTGGTGTGCAGTGGCGCGGATCACAGCGGGTCGAGCCCGGTCGGCGAAATGCGGGGGCCGCCGAGGTGGTTGGCCTGGGCAACCGCTTCCGCCCCCGGCGCACGCCACCGCCACCGCCACCGCCACCGCCCCACGAGGAATCCCATGACCGTCACCGAGAACCCGGCCTCCCGCGCGGCCGCGATCCTGTCCCGGCCCGTCACGATCAACGGGCTGACCGTGCCCAACCGCATCGCGATGGCGCCGATGACGCGCAAGTTCTCCCCCGTCGGGGTGCCCGGCGAGGACGTGCGCTCGTACTACGCCCGCCGCGCCGCCGCGGGCGTCGGCCTGATCGTCACCGAGGGGACGTACGTCGGCCACGAGTCCGCCGGCCAGAGCGACGACATCCCGCGCTTCCACGGCGAGGAGCAGCTCGCCGGGTGGGCCCGCGTCGCCGAGGACGTCCACGCGGCGGGCGGCACCATCGTGCCGCAGCTGTGGCACATCGGCATGGTGCGCAAGCCGGGCGACCCGCCGTTCGCCGACGCCCCCGCCGTCGGCCCGTCCGGCATCCGGCTGGACGGCACCGAGGGAACCGGGCGCGCGATGACCCGGGCCGACCTGGACGCCGTCATCGGCGCGTTCGCCGAGGCCGCCGCGGCCGCCGAGCGGATCGGCTTCGACGGCGTCGAGCTGCACGGCGCGCACGGCTACCTGCTCGACCAGTTCCTGTGGGCGGGCACCAACCGCCGCACCGACGCCTACGGGGGCGACCCGGTCGCCCGGACGAGGTTCACGGCCGAGCTCGTCGCCGCGGTGCGCGAGGCCGTCTCCCCGGAGTTCCCGGTGATCTTCCGCTACTCGCAGTGGAAGTCGGACAACTACCAGGCCCGCCTCGCCGAGACGCCCGAGGAGCTGGAGGCGATCCTCACGCCGCTCGCCGAGGCCGGCGTCGACGCCTTCCACGCCTCGACCCGCCGCTACTGGGTCCCCGAGTTCGACGGCTCGGACCTCAACCTCGCCGGCTGGACCAGGAAGCTCACCGGCCGCCCCACCATCACCGTCGGCTCGGTCGGCCTCGACGGCGACTTCATCCACGCGTTCGCGGGCGAGGGTGCCCCGCTCCAGGGCATCGACGACCTGCTCGACCGGCTGGAGCGCGACGAGTTCGACCTGGTCGCCGTCGGCCGCGCCCTGCTCCAGGACCCGCAGTGGGCCGCCAAGGTCCTCTCCGGCCGCTTCGCCGACCTGCGCCCCTACGACGCCGCCGCGATCCGCACCCTGAGCTGACCGCCGTGTCCGAGGCCCCGCCCGCGCCACCGGTACGACAGGACCGGGCGGCCGGGCGGGTCCACGGCCCCGGGCGAAACGGGCCCCACCCTACCCGGACGTGCGGGCGCCCGCCGGGGAACCGGGAAGGACGCGTCAAGGTCCCGGCAACGGGCCTCCGGCCCGGCGCGTCGCCGCCGCCGATCGGCTAGCGTGGGGCGTTCCCCGACCGACACACCCCTCCCAGGAGCACAGCGCCGTGTCCGACAGCTTCGCGCACCTGCACGTTCACACCGAGTACTCGATGCTGGACGGGGCCGCGAAGAACGGCAAGCTGTTCGCCGAGGCGGAGAGACAGGGCATGCCCGCCATCGCGATGAGCGACCACGGCAACATGTTCGGCGCCTACGAGTTCTTCCACGCCGCCGCGAAGACCGGCGTGAAGCCGATCATCGGCATCGAGGCGTACGTGGCGCCGGGATCGCGCTTCGAGAAGAAGCAGGTGTTCTGGTCCCCGGGCGGCCAGCGCCCCACCGGCGCCGACGGCGAGGGCGGCAAGGACGTCTCCGGCGGCGGCCGCTACACCCACATGACCATGTGGGCGCAGAACGCCACCGGTCTGCGGAACCTCTTCAAGCTCTCCTCGCTCGCGTCGATGGAGGGCTACTACATGAAGCCCCGGATGGACCGCGAGCTGATCGCCGCCAACGCGACCGGCATCATCGCCACCACCGGCTGCCCCTCCGGCGAGGTGCAGACCCGGCTGCGGCTCGGCCAGTACGAGGAGGCGGTCAAGGCCGCCGGCGCCTACCAGGACATCTTCGGGAAGGAGAACTACTTCCTGGAGCTGATGGACCACGGCCTGTCCATCGAGCAGGACGTCCGCGAGGACCTCCTGCGCCTGGCCAAGCAGCTGAACATCCCGCTGCTGGCCACGAACGACTCGCACTACGTCACCGCCGACCAGGCCGACGCCCACGACAGCCTGCTCTGCGTCGGCGTGGGCAAGAACAAGGACGACCCGAACCGCTTCAAGTTCAACGGCTCCGGCTACTACGTCAAGACCGCCGAGGAGATGCGCGAGCTCTTCCGCGAGCTGCCCGAGGCCTGCGACAACACCCTCGCGATCGCCGAGCGGGTCGAGTCGTACGAGGAGGTCTTCACCTACGTCGACCGGATGCCCCAGTTCGACGTGCCCGAGGGCGAGACCCAGGCCTCCTACCTGCGCAAGAAGATCGAGATCGGGCTGAAGCACCGCTACGGGGACAGCCCCAGCCAGGAGGTGCTGGACCGGATCGAGCTGGAGATGGGCGTGATCACCCCGATGGGGTTCGACGCCTACTTCCTCGTGGTCGCCGACATCTGCCAGTACGGCCGGGACAACGGCATCCCGGTCGGCCCCGGCCGAGGCTCGGCGGCCGGCTCGATGGTCGCCTACCTGACCGGGATCACCCAGCTCGACCCGCTGGAGCACGACCTGCTGTTCGAGCGCTTCCTCAACCCCGAGCGCATCAACCCCCCGGACGTCGACATCGACTTCGACGACCGCCAGCGCGACCAGATGGTCCGCTACGTGACCGAGAAGTACGGCGCCGCCTACACGGCCCAGGTGAACACCTTCGGCACGATCAAGGCCAAGGCCGCCGTGAAGGACGCCAACCGCATCCTCGGCTACCCCTTCGCGATGGGCGACCGGATCACCAAGGCGATGCCGCCGGACGTCATGGGCAAGGGCGTCCCGCTGGCCGACCTCTTCAACGACAAGCACCCGCGGTACAACGAGGGCACCGAGATCCGGGCGCTGTACGACAACGAGCCCGACGTCAAGAAGATCATCGACACCGGACGTGGCATCGAGGGCCTGATCCGCGGCACCGGCGTGCACGCCGCCGCCGTCATCCTCTCCTCCACCCCGCTGCTGGAACTGATCCCGCTGCACATGCGGGACAAGGACGGCACCATCATCACCGGCTTCGACTACCCGTCGTGCGAAGCCATGGGCCTGATCAAGATGGACTTCCTGGGTCTGCGGAACCTGGGCATCATCGACCACTGCATCAAGATCGTGAAGGCCAACCGCGGCGTCGACGTCGACATCGAGAAGATCCCGATCGACGACCCCACCACGTACCAGCTGCTCGCCCGCGGCGACACCCTCGGCGTCTTCCAGCTCGACGGCGGCCCCATGCGCGCCCTGCTCAAGCTGATGAAGCCCACCGAGTTCGCCGACATCTCCGCCGTCTCGGCGCTGTACCGGCCCGGCCCGATGGGCATGAACTCGCACACCAACTACGCGCTGCGCAAGAACGCCCAGCAGGAGATCGTCCCGATCCACCCCGAGCTGGAGGCCCCGCTCGCCGAGGTCCTCGGCCCGACCTACGGCCTGATCGTCTACCAGGAGCAGGTCCAGCGCGCCGCCCAGGTCCTCGCCGGCTACTCGCTCGGCCAGGCCGACCTGCTCCGCCGGGCGATGGGCAAGAAGAAGAAGGAGGTGCTGGAGAAGGAGTTCGTCCCCTTCCACGCCGGCTGCAAGGAACGCGGCTACTCCGACGAGGCCATCCAGGCGGTCTGGGACGTCCTGGTCCCGTTCGCCGGCTACGCGTTCAACAAGTCGCACTCCGCCGCGTACGGCCTGGTCTCCTACCAGACCGCCTACCTCAAGGCCAACTACCCCGCGGAGTACATGGCCGCGCTGCTCACCTCGGTCGCCGACGACAAGGACAAGATGGCCGTCTACCTGGCCGAGTGCCGGCAGATGGGCATCAAGATCCTCTCCCCCGACGTCAACGAGTCGGTGGTCGACTTCACCGCCGTCGGCAGCGACGTCCGGTTCGGCCTCAAGGCCGTGCGCAACGTCGGCGTGCCCGTGATCGAGTCCCTGGTGCGCACCCGCGACGAGAAGGGCAAGTACACCTCCTTCGCCGACTTCCTGGACAAGGTCGAACTGGTGGTGTGCAACAAGCGCACCATCGACTCCCTCGTCAAGGCCGGCGCCTTCGACTCCCTCGGCCACACCCGGCTCTCGCTCAGCACCGTGCACGAGAGCGCGGTCGACGCCGTCACCGGGCTGAAGAAGCAACAGGCCATCGGGCAGGACGACCTGTTCGGCGCCCTCGACTTCGGGGACGACGCCGGGCCCGGCATCGGACTGGACTTCCAGCTCACCGAGAACGAATGGCCCCGCCGCCAACTCCTCGCCCTGGAACGCGAGATGCTCGGCCTCTACGTCTCCAGCCACCCGCTCGACGGCGCCGAGCACATCCTCTCCCAGAGCCGCGACACCTCGATCGCCGAACTCCTCGGCTCCGGCCGCTCCGAGGGCGAGGTGCGCCTCTCCGGCCTGATCACCGGCGTCGACCGGCGGATCAACAAGGCCGGAAACGCGTGGGCCATCATCACCCTCGCCGACCGGGACGGCTCCGTCGAGGTGCTGTTCTTCCCCGCGACCTACAACCTGATGGCCGACCAGATGATCGAGGACAACGTGATCTCGATCCGCGGCCGGCTCAACGAGCGCGACGGATCGCTGAGCGTCTTCGGCCAGGAGATCACCACCCTCGACGTCTCCTCCGCCGAACTCGGCACCAAGCCGCCGGTGCACA
The DNA here is from genome assembly GCF_042721415.1 of Kitasatospora sp. NPDC058444. Taxonomy (NCBI): domain Bacteria; kingdom Bacillati; phylum Actinomycetota; class Actinomycetes; order Kitasatosporales; family Streptomycetaceae; genus Kitasatospora; species Kitasatospora sp. NPDC058444. Next base: position 62,742 of record NZ_JBHXLL010000050.1, read on the forward strand.
TCACCGTCCCGGCCGCCCGGATCAACCCCCGGGTGGTCGCCGAACTCAAGCTCGCCCTCCAGTCCCACCCGGGCGACGTCCCGGTCCGGCTGCGCACCACCAACTGGGACAAGGACACCCTCTACGAGCTCGGGTACCGGGTGAACCCGGACAACGGGCTCGCCTCGGACGTCAAGACCCTCCTCGGCAACCGCGCCTGGGTGGGCGCGGCCGTCCGGTCCTGACCGGCGGCGCCGGGCCGCCTTCCGGGTTCACCCGGTCCGGCGGTCCGGCGGCTCGGCTGTACGCGGCAGCTCGGCGGTCCGGCTACGCGGCCTTGGCCGCGTCGGACCGCCCCGCGGGCGCCGGCAGGTACGAGGAGCCCGCGGCCCCGGCGGCCAGCCAGCCGACGGCGAGCAGCCAGCCCGCGAGGACGTCCAGCGGCCAGTGCACGCCGAGGTAGATCCGGCTCAGGCCGATCACCCCCGCGAACAGCACCGCACCGACGACGGCCTCGCGGGTGGCGGCCGGCCGCGTACGGGCGACGGCGAGCGCGAGCAGGCCGGCACAGAGGGCGGACGTGAAGGCGTGCCCGGACGGGAAGGCGAAGCCGGAGGCGGTGAACGCCCAGTCCGTCTCCGGCGGCCGGGGCCGGCCGAAGGCGTGCATCAGGCCCTGGCGCAGCAGTTGCCCCAGCGCCAGCCACACCACCGGCAGGAGCAGCGCCCGTACCGTCGCCCACCGGCGCCTCGGCGAGCCGGCGGTCCCGAGGGCGGTGAGGACCCCCGCGGCCAGGGCCATGAGATAGGGAACCACGCCGGTGCCGAGGGAGGTGACCGCCATCGCCACGGCTCGGGCGAGCGGCGGCCGGTGCGCGACGCACCAGTCGACGGCCGCCTGCTCGAACGCGAACGGCGCCCACCCGTGCGCGGCCACCACGGCCGCGACCACCGCGAACGCCGACCACGCCCCCGCGAGCACGACCACCCACCGCCGACGCCCCGTCACCCGCTCAGCCACCAGCCCAGCCCTCCAGCGCACACCCGGGCCGCCGGAACGCGGCCCCGCGCGGCCAGGGTAGCCGCGGCGTCGTCCTCGATCTCACCCGCGCCCGCGCCCAGGGGCGGTGCCCCCACCCACAGCCTCACCGACTACCGGCCCTGACGCCGCCGTCCCGACCAGCGGACCGTCCGACCGGCAGGCCGTCCGGCCAGCAGGGGGATGCTTGACAAACTCAACCTTTCATCTCTAGGGTCGCCATTGCTTCAGGTAGTGAAACTTCTACCCGCGAGCAGCCGTCTTCCCCACCTCAAGACCGCGAGACCCCTCATGACTGACGCCATCCCTTCCGTGGTCGCCCGCCTGCGGGCCGAGTTCTCCACCGGCCGGACCAGGCCGCTCTCCTGGCGCCTGGACAAGCTGTCCGCCCTGCGCACCCTGCTCACCGAGCAGGCCGAGGTGTTCCAGCAGGCCCTGCGCACCGACCTCGGCAAGAGCGCCGCCGAGGCCTACCGGACCGAGATCGGCTTCACGCTCAACGAACTCGACCACACCGTCGCCCACCTGGCCGAGTGGCTGGACCCGAAGCCGGCCGCCGTACCGGAGGTCTTCCGCCCGGCCGAAGCCCGGGTCGTCCGCGACCCGCTGGGCGTCGTGCTGATCATCGCCCCGTGGAACTACCCGCTCCAGCTCGCGCTGGCTCCGCTGGTCGGCGCCCTGGCCGCCGGCAACACCGCCCTCGTCAAGCCCAGTGAGCTCGCCCCCGCGACCTCCGCGGCGATCGCCGAGCTGCTGCCGCGCTACGTCGGGGAGGAGGCCGTCGCGGTCGTCGAGGGCGCCGTCCCGGAGACCACCGCCCTGCTGGAGCAGCGCTTCGACCACATCTTCTACACGGGCAACGGCGCCGTCGGACGGATCGTCATGGCCGCCGCCGCCAAGCACCTGACCCCGGTCACCCTGGAACTCGGCGGCAAGAGCCCGGTCGTGGTCGACCCCGGCGCCGACCTCGCCGTCACGGCCCGGCGGATCGCCCGCGGCAAGTTCCTCAACGCCGGCCAGACCTGCGTCGCCCCCGACTACGTCCTCGCCGTCGGCGACACCGCGCCCCGACTGGAACGCGAACTGGCCGACGCCGTACGGGAACTGAGCGGTGAGGACCCGGCCACGAACCCGGAGTACGGACGCATCGTCAACGAGCGCCACTTCGACCGGCTCACCGCGCTGCTCGGCGACGGGCGGACCGTCATCGGCGGCGAGCAGAACCGTGCCACGCGCTACCTGGCCCCGACCGTCCTCGCCGACGTCCCCGCGGACGCCCCGGTGATGCAGGCCGAGATCTTCGGCCCGATCCTGCCCGTCCTGCCCGTACCCGACCTCGACGCGGCGATCGCGTTCATCAACGAGCGCGACAAGCCGCTCGCCCTCTACGCCTTCACCGAGTCCACGGACACCAAGCGGCGACTGACCGAGGAGACCTCCTCCGGCGCGCTCAGCTTCGGCCTGCCGGTCTCCCACCTGGCGATGCCCGACCTGCCGTTCGGCGGCGTCGGCGAGAGCGGCATGGGCCGCTACCACGGCGAGTACTCCATCGACACGTTCAGCCACACCAAGGCCGTCGTCGACAAGCCCCTCGTCTGACCCCGCCGGGCCGCCGCCCCGCCCCACCCTCGCCGGACCACTGGTCCCGCCGTCACTCTGAATCCCTCCGGAGCATCCACCCATGACCCCGAACGAGCACGTCGACGCCGTAGCCGCGGAGACCGACCGATTCACCACCGCCGTACGGTCCGCCGACCCGGCCACCCCCGTCCCCACGTGCCCCGACTGGACGCTCGCCGACCTCGTCCGCCACACCGGCAGCGTGCAGCGCTGGTTCACCGTCCTGCTGCGGCGGCGCATCCAGGCACCCCCCACCAGCCGGGACGTCGACCTCATGCTTCCCGAGCGCGCGGAGGACTACCCGGCGTGGCTCACCGAGTCCGGCGCGGAAGCGGCCGCGACGTTCGCCACGACCGACCTCGACGCCCCGATGTGGGCCTGGGGCGCCGACCAGCACGCCCGCTTCTGGGTCCGCCGGATGCTCTTCGAGACCCTCGTCCACCGCGTCGACGCCGAACTCGCGCTGGGACTGAAGCCCGAGATCGACCCGGACCTCGCGGCGGACGGCGTAGCCGAATTCCTCACCAACCTGCCCAACGCCACCCTCTTCGCCCCGCACACGGCCAAGCTGCGCGCCGCGGACCGCACCCTCCGCTTCACTCGCACCGACGGAGACGGCGACTGGCTGATCCGCCTGCGCCCCGACGGCTTCGACCTGGCCCCCGACGACACAGCCGCCGCCGACGCCACGGTCTCGGCCACCGCCGCCGACCTCCTGCTCCTCCTGTACGGCCGCACCGACCGCACGGCGCCCGAGATCAGCACGGCCGGAGACGAAGCGCTGCTGGAGCTCTGGTTCGCCAACTCCGCCTTCTAGCACTCTCGTTCCCGCTTCCCGCAAGCCTGGGAGGGCGGAGCGTATGGAGTCCGCCGGCGGGACGGTCCCTCACCGGGCCGGCCCCCCCGCGGGGGCCGCCCCGGGGCGGGGGCGGGGCCGCCGCCCCCCAGCCCCGGGGCGGGCCGGCCGCGGGCGGCGGGGCGCAGCCGGCC
>NZ_JBHXLL010000051.1:0-65608 GCF_042721415.1 Kitasatospora sp. NPDC058444
ACATTCCGAACCCGGAAGCTAAGCCTCACAGCGCCGATGGTACTGCAGGGGGGACCCTGTGGGAGAGTAGGACGCCGCCGAACAATTCTTCAGAAAAGCCCCTGATCCACTCGGATCAGGGGCTTTTTGCATTTCCGGTGTCGTATCGTCAGGGCATGGACGATCAGACAGCGGTCATTGCGAACGATGTGCTCCGGCCCGAGCAGCGCGACGGTTCCCTGCGCGTTCTGGCGGACGCCCAGGCGGTGGACGGCCGGGCCGCCGTGTCCGAGCAGGGCCGGCTTCGGCTGCGGAATGCGGAGACCCCGCGTCCCGGGGTGATCCACCTCGTCGAGACCGAGACCGAGACCGAGACCGAGACCGAGACCGACACCGGAGCCGTCCTCGGCTACGGCCAGCTCGAAGTGCCGGAGAGCCCGGCGGCCAACCCCGCCGCCGAGCTGGTGGTCGACCCGGCAGCCCGCGGCCGCGGTCTGGCCCGCCCGCTGGTCGACGCCGTCCTGGAGCAGGCCCACCTGGCGGGGCGCGACGCGGTGGACTTCTGGGTGCACGGTGGCCACCCGGCGGCCCGGCACCTGGCCGAGGCGTACGGCGCCGAGCTGGTCCGTGAGCTGCGGCAGATGCGCCGCACCGGCCGGCAGACCGAGGAGGTGGCCGTTCCCGAGGGCATCGAGTTCCGCACCTTCCGCCCGGGGGAGGACGATGCCGCGTGGCTGCGGCTGAACGCCCTGGCCTTCGCCCACCACCCCGAGCAGGGCTCCTGGACCGAACAGGACCTGGCCGAGCGGATCGCCGAGCCCTGGTTCGACCCGGCCGGCTTCTTCCTCGCCACGCGCGACGGCAAGGTGGTCGGCTTCCACTGGACCAAGGTGCATCCGGCGAGCGCCACCGAGCCCGAGCTCGGCGAGGTGTACGTGGTCGGGGTGGACCCGGCCGAGCAGGGCAGCGGCCTGGGCCGTGCGCTGACCGCGGCGGGCCTGCGCCACCTGACCGGCACCGCTGCCGGCGAGCGCGGACTGGACACCGTCCTTCTCTACGTCGACGCCGACAATCCGGCCGCCGTGCGGGTATATGAACGATTGGGATTCGCCGTTCACGAGGTGGACCTCATGTACCGAGCCCGGTACCGGGCGAGCCGGCCGGCCTAGCCGGGTCCGCGGAGCGTCCTCGCACCGGACCCCCAGCTCCATCGACCAGGTTCCTCGACCAGGTCGAAGGATCTGGTCCTTCGACCTGGTCCTTCGACGTCGTCGAGAGCGGCCGGGACCGCCTCCGGAGCGGTCGCGGGCGAGGGACGGGACGGCGACGCCCCTTGCTCCGACCGACTCAGCTTTCCTCCTGGCCATGCGGTGTTTACCGTGGATTCAATTGCTGCCGCGAAGATCACAGGATGAAGTCCGTAGTGTCTCGCTCGTGCAGAGTCGACCGCCACGCACCGGCCGGTCCTGTACGGACCGCACCCGGAGGGTGGGTGCTGTCCCCGGGTTCGGCCCGGGGCGAGGGCGACGGCCCGCAGAGCCATTCGCGTCCGGACGCCGTCCTGCTGCTGGAGGAGCTGGAGCCCATGAGCATCCCCCGCCCCGTCTCTGCCCCGCTGTCGTCCACGGCCCGGATGTCCAGTGCGCTGGGTATTCCGCCGGAGCTGCCGGCCACGGACGAAGAGGAGCTCGAAGCGTTGCCGCAGGGCCGCTTCCTGGACCGTGAGCGCAGTTGGCTCGCGTTCAACGAGCGGGTCCTGGAACTGGCCGAGGACCCGGGCATCCCGTTGCTGGAGCGGGCGAAGTTCCTGGCGATCTTCGCGAGCAACCTGGACGAGTTCTTCATGGTCCGGGTGGCCGGCCTCAAGCGCCGGATCGCCACCGGCGTCGCCCAGCGCAGCGCGTCCGGCCTCCAGCCGCGCGAGGTGCTGGACCTCATCTGGACCCGCTCGCGCGAGCTGATGGCCCGCCACGCCGCCGCCTTCCAGCAGGAGGTGCTGCCGGACCTTGCCGCCGAGGGCATCGAGGTGGTCCGCTGGTCGGAGCTGGCGGAGAAGGAGCAGGCCCGGCTGCACACCCTGTTCCGGCAGAAGATCTTCCCCGTGCTGACCCCGCTGGCCGTCGACCCGGCGCACCCCTTCCCGTACATATCGGGACTCTCGCTCAACCTGGCCGTCGTGGTGCGCAACCCGGTCTCCGGGCACAAGCACTTCGCGCGGGTCAAGGTGCCGCAGTCGCTGGCCCGCTTCCTGGAGGCCTCGCCCCAGCGGTACGTCCCGCTGGAGGACGTCATGGGCGCCCACCTGGAGGAGCTCTTCCCGGGGATGGAGGTGCTGGCCCACCACGCCTTCCGCGTCACCCGCAACGAGGACCTGGAGGTGGAGGAGGACGACACCGAGAACATCCTCAAGGCCCTGGAGAAGGAGCTGATGCGGCGGCGCTTCGGCCCGCCGGTCCGGCTGGAGGTCGAGGAGTCGATCGACCCGTACATCCTGGACCTGCTGGTGCGGGAGCTGAACATCACCGAGGCGGAGGTCTTCCCGCTGCCCGGGCCGCTGGACCTGACCGGGCTGTTCGGGATCGCCGAGCTGGACCGCCCGGAGCTCAAGTACCCGAAGTTCGTGGCCGGCACGGCCCGCGGGCTCACCGACGTCGAGTCGGCCTCCCAGCCGGACATCTTCGCCGCGATGCGCGAGCGCGACGTCCTGCTGCACCACCCGTACGACAGCTTCTCCACCTCGGTGCAGGCCTTCCTGGAGCAGGCCGCCGCCGACCCGGACGTGCTGGCGATCAAGCAGACCCTGTACCGCACCTCCGGCGACTCGCCGATCGTCGACGCGCTGATCGACGCGGCCGAGTCCGGCAAGCAGGTGCTGGTGCTGGTCGAGATCAAGGCGCGCTTCGACGAGCAGGCCAACATCAAGTGGGCCCGCAAGCTGGAGGAGGCCGGCTGTCACGTGGTGTACGGCCTGGTCGGGCTGAAGACGCACTGCAAGCTCTCGCTGGTGGTCCGGCAGGAGGGCGACACCCTGCGCCGCTACTCGCACGTCGGCACCGGCAACTACCACCCGAAGACGGCCCGGCTGTACGAGGACCTCGGTCTGCTCACCTCCGACCCCCAGGTCGGCGCGGACCTCTCGGACCTGTTCAACCGGCTCTCCGGATACTCGCGCCGCGAGTCCTACCGCCGCCTGCTGACCGCCCCGCGCGGCCTGCGCGACGGGCTGGTCTCGCGGATCCACAACGAGATCGCCCACCACCGGGCGGGCCGCCCGGCCTACGTGAAGCTCAAGGTCAACTCGATCGTCGACGAGGCCGTGATCGACGCGCTGTACCGGGCCTCCCAGGCCGGTGTGCCGGTGGACGTCTGGGTGCGCGGGATCTGCGCGATCCGCCCGGGCGTACCGGGGCTGAGCGAGAACATCCGGGTCCGCAGCATCCTGGGCCGCTTCCTGGAGCACTCCCGGGTCTTCGTGTTCGGCAACAACGGCGACCCGGAGGTCTGGATCGGCAGCGCCGACATGATGCACCGCAACCTGGACCGCCGGATCGAGGCGCTGCTGCGGATCACCGATCCGGCGCACCGCGCCGAGCTGTCCGGGCTGATCGACCTGGGAGTGTCGGACGAGACCGAGTCCTGGCACCTGGGACCGGACGGCGCGTGGGCCCGTCACTCCCAGGACGCCGAGGGCCGCCCGCTGCGACACGTCCAGGACCTGCTGATCGACTCGCGCCAGCGCCGCCGGGCCGCGACCTCGCGCTGACGCGTCCACTGATGCGAAGCCGCCGGGACGGTAAGGGGACCTGTCCCGGCGGTCGGCCACCAGCTCCGGGGACCACCTCGGAGGAACGGGGATCTACCACGCCATGACCGAAGCGCCGATGACGGCCCAGGCGGCCTCCACAGCGACCGCCGGGGACATCCTTTCCCGCCACCTCACCGCCCAGGCCGGCGCCTTCCTGCGCGCGCTGCCGCTGGCGGTGGGCGAGGTCGGCGCCAGACCCGGGACGGCCTCGGTCGTCCCGTCGGCCGGCACCTCGGACCTGCTGGGGGCCGTCCGGCGGGTCGGCGGGCTGCTGCACACCTTCGGCTCGCTCTTCGAGCAGACCTGGGCGCAGGAGTCGCGCACCGAGCTGCGCTGGCTGCTCAACCTGCTGGCGCTGGAGCCCGGCTACGTCCGCCGCTCGGCCCGGCTGCTGGGCGCGCTGGACTCGCTGAGCGGCACCGACCCGGAGGGGACGGGCATGCTGGCCGGCCACACGGGCGCCCCCAAGGCGCGGGCGCTGCTGGACCGGCAGCTGACCCTGGCCCGGACCAGGGCGCACTCCACGGTGCTCCAGGAGCTCCGTTCCGCCCGGTTGCACGCCCTGGCGGACCGGATGACCCTGCTGGTCGGCGAGGCCCCGCTGCTGGAGTCGGCGGGCGGCCGGGCCCCGGCGGTGCTGCTGCCGCAGGCCGCCGCCGCGTTCGCCGCGCTGTCCGCGGGCGCCCAGCAGCTGCCGCTGCAGCGGGCCGCGACGCCGTACGGCGGGGACGGGCTGCGCCGGCTGGGCACGGTGCCGCCGTCCCGCGGGGCGACGGACGCGGACACCGCGCTGGCGGCCGACGACGCGCCCTGGGCCCGGTTGCGGATCCTGGTGAAGCGGGCCCGGTACGCGCTGGAGGTGTGCGGCCGCGGGTCCTCCGAGCTGGACGAGCTGGACCTGGTGCTGGCCCGGCAGCAGGAGGCGGCGGACGCCGCCGTCACCGCCGCCACCGCGGCGCGCACGCCGCGGATCACCCCGGCGACCGCGTACGTGCTGGGCGTGGTGCACGCCGACCAGCGGCTGGAGGTGGAGTCGGCGCGCTACGCCGTCGGCCGCCGCTGGCCGGACCTGCCGCCCGGCCCGGAGGGCTGGCTGAAGCTCGTCCCGGCCGACGCCTGGGGGCACCCCGCCGCGCCCAGGGCGGTCTGAGGTGGACCGGCGTCCGCGCATCGGCCGGCCGGCCGCGGGGGACGCGGCCGGGGCGGGGCACGCCCCGGTGGTGCTGGCGGCGGGCGCGGTGCTGTGGCTGCCGGGCCGGCCGAAGAAGAGCGGCCGGCTGGGGCGGCCGCGGATCGCGGTGATCCACCGTCCCAAGTACGACGACTGGAGCCTGCCGAAGGGCAAGCTCGAAGCCGGTGAGGGCGTGGTCGACGCGGCGCTGCGCGAGGTCCGGGAGGAGACCGGGTTCCACTGCCTGCTGGGCCCGGAGCTGCCCACCCAGCACTACCGGGTGCAGGGCCGTCCCAAGGAGGTCCGCTACTGGGCGGCGGTGCCGTCGAGCGGGTCCTTCCGGCCCAACCGGGAGGTGGACCGGCTGGAGTGGCTGCCGGCCGGGAAGGCGCGCGCACGGCTCACCCACGACCACGACCGGTTGCTGGTCGACGCGCTGCTGGCGGTCCTGGGGGCGAGGCCGGTGCGGGCGGCCGGGGCGGCGCCGGTGAAGGAACCGTGGAAGTGATCTCCCCGCGCCCTTGCCGTGACGCAACCGTTACTACCTGACGTAGTTTCCTGTCATCCCTTCGAGGTTCACTCTCCGTTCACTTGCGACCGGCTGTCGTGTCACTTACCCGGCCTAACTTCGGGACCACCGGAGGGCCGCACGGGCCCCGGACCACAGCAAAACCCGCGCTCGGCCGTACCCGTACGGCCTGAGCGAAGGGCAATGCCACAGAAAGGGACACCCCTGTGAAGCTCCAGCGGAACGGCCGCTCCAAGGCCCTCGCGATCGGTGCCATGGCGCTCGTCAGCTCGCTGTCGCTCGCCGCCTGCGGGTCGGACAACAACAACAACACGACCGCGTCCAACGGCAACAGCGGTACCGCCGCGCCCGCCTCCGCGATCAACTGTGGCAAGCCGGGTTCGCTGATCGCCGCCGGTTCGACCGCGCAGGGCGCGGCGATGGACGTCTGGAAGACCAGCTTCGCCGCCGCCTGCTCCGGCACCACGATCAACTACCAGGGTGGCGGCTCCGGTGCCGGCATCCAGCAGTTCAACCAGGGCAAGATCCAGTTCGCCGGCTCCGACTCGGCCCTCAAGCCGGCCGAGGTCGACGCCTCCAAGGCGGTCTGCACCGGCGGCCAGGGCATCGACCTGCCGATGGTCGGCGGTCTGATCTCGCTGGTCTACAACGTCGACGGTGTCGACAACCTGGTCCTGGACGGCCCGACCGCCGCCAAGGTCTTCGACTCGCAGATCACCAAGTGGAACGCCCCGGAGATCGCCGCCCTGAACCCGGGCGCCAAGCTGCCGGACGCGGAGATCCAGACCTTCCACCGCTCGGACGACGCCGGCACCACCGAGAACCTGACCAAGTACTTCGCCGCCGCCGGCGGCGGCGCCTGGTCTTACCCGGCCGGCAAGGCCTGGGCGGGCAAGGGCGGCCAGTCGGCCAACGGCAGCGCCGGTGTCTCGGCCCAGGTGAAGCAGGTCAAGAACTCGATCAGCTACGTCGAGCTGGCCTACGCCCAGACCAACAGCCTGAAGAGCGCCGCGATCAACACGGGTGCCTCCAAGCCGGTCGCGGCCACCGCCGAGAACGCCGCCAGCACCATCGGCAAGGCCCAGGCCGCCGGCTCCGGCAGCGACCTCGCGCTGAAGCTCGACTACGCGACCAAGGAAGAGGGCTCCTACCCGCTGGTCCTCATCACGTACGAGATCGTCTGCGACAAGGGCAACAAGGCCGAGACCCTCGACACCCTGAAGTCCTTCCTGACCTACACCGCCAGCGACGCGGGTCAGAAGGCCGTCGGCGAGAAGGGCTACGTCCCGCTGCCGAAGACCGTGACCGACAAGGTCAACGGCGTCATCGCCACCCTGGCCTGACCCGACAGGACCCCCGGTGGGGCGGCCCCGTGAGCGAGGGGGGCCGGGGCCGTCCCACCGGAAGGCACCACACCCAGCACCACGTCCGGGGCACCGCCGCCATGGTGCCGTCCCCCTTCCGGGGCGGCACCACCAGACCGGAGTAGACCAATGACTTCATCCTCCCCTGCCGCCCCGCGAGGCAGGGAACGCCGGCCGCGCGACAGCCGGGTCGGCGACAAGATCTTCATGAACCTCGCCCGGGGCTCGGGCATCCTGCTGCTGGTCGTCATGGCCGCGATCGCCGCGTTCCTGACCTGGCGGTCCGTCCTGGCCCTGACCACCAACGAAGGCAACTTCCTCACCTCCTTCGAGTGGACGCCGGACGCCCCGAAGCCGGTCTTCGGCATCGCCGTCCTGGCCTTCGGCACCATCGTCAGCGCCGTCATCGCGATGGCGATCGCCGTCCCGGTGGCCATCGGGATCGCGCTGTTCATCTCGCACTACGCGCCGCGCCGGATCGCCCAGCCGTTCGCCTACCTGGTCGACCTGCTCGCCGCCGTCCCCAGCATCGTCTACGGCCTCTGGGGCGCGCTCTTCCTGGTGCCGCACATGGACGGCCTGACCAGCTGGCTCAACGAGTACCTGGGCTGGACGTACATCTTCGACCAGACCAGGACCGGCACCCCGCGCAACCTGTTCACCGTCGGCATCCTGCTGGCGATCATGGTCCTGCCGATCATCACCGCGGTCTCCCGCGAGGTGTTCCGCCAGGTGCCCCGGATGCACGAGGAGGCGGCGCTCGCGCTCGGCGCGACCCGCTGGGAGATGATCCGCACCGCGGTGCTGCCGTTCGGCCGCCCCGGCATCATCTCGGCCTCGATGCTCGGCCTCGGCCGCGCGCTCGGTGAGACCATCGCGGTCGCGGTGGTGCTCTCCGCCAGCAACGTCCTGTCGCTGCACATCCTCGACGCGGGCGGCGGCACCTTCGCGCAGAACATCGCGCTGAAGTTCGCCGAGGCCGGCGACAACGGCCGCAACGCGCTGATGGCCTCCGGCCTCGTCCTGTTCGTCATCACCCTGCTGGTGAACGGTGCCGCGCGACTGATCATCGCCCGCCGCAAGGAGTACTCGGGGGCCAACGCATGACCGTCACCGCCGTCATCGAGGACGCCCGGCCCGTCGGCCGTCCGCTGACCGCCAACCGACTGCCCAAGTGGGCCCCCGCCGCCGTCGCCGCCGGCTCGATCGCCCTCGGCTGCGCGATCGGCGCGCTCGGCGGGCTGGCCAGCCACCTGCAGTGGGGCCTGATCTCGGCCCTGCTCTTCGTCCTGATCGGCTACGTCCTCTCGGCCCGGGTCGAGGGCCGCCGACAGGCCAAGGACCGGCTCGCCACCTCGGTGGTCTGGGTCGCCTTCATCCTGGCCGTCGTCCCGCTGGTCGCCCTGACCTTCTACACCGTCCAGCAGGGCATCGAGGTGGTCAACGGGAACTTCCTGAGCCACTCGATGAAGGGCGTGATCCAGTCCGGCCCCGGCGGTGGCATCTACCACGCGCTGATCGGCACCCTGGAGCAGGTCGCCCTGGCCACCGCGATCGCCGCCCCGATCGGTCTGCTGACCGCCGTCTACCTGGTCGAGTACGGCCGCGGCACGCTCGCCAAGGCGGTCACCTTCTTCGTCGACGTCATGACGGGCATCCCGTCGATCGTCGCCGGTCTGTTCATCCTCTCGCTCTGGAACCTCGCCCTGGGCTTCAGCTACTCCGGCTTCTCGGGCAGCCTCGCGCTGGCGATCCTGATGATGCCGGTCGTGGTCCGGTCCACCGAGGAGATGCTGAAGCTCGTCCCGAACGAGCTGCGCGAAGCCTCGTACGCGCTCGGCGTGCCGAAGTGGAAGACCATCCTGCGGATCGTCCTCCCCACCGCGATCGGCGGCATCACCACCGGTGTGATGCTCGCGGTCGCCCGCATCACGGGCGAGACCGCCCCGGTGATGATGCTGGTGTTCGGCGCCGACTACATCAACAACAACCCGTTCGACGGACCGCAGCAGTCCCTGCCGATGTACATCTGGACGCAGTACTCGCAGGTCAACAACGACTACGGCTACGCCCGTGCCTGGGGTGCGGCGCTGGTGCTGATCGCCTTCGTGATGGGGCTCAACCTCATCGCCCGGGGCATCGCGCGCTGGCGCTCGCCCAAGGGCGGGCACTGAGCGACCGACTGACGCACGAGACAGACGAGAGAAGCAACGATCATGGCCAAGCGCATCGACGTCAGCGGACTGTCGGCCTACTACGGCACCACCAAGGCCATCGAGGACATCTCGATGAGCATCGAGCCCCGCTCGGTGACCGCCTTCATCGGCCCCTCCGGCTGCGGCAAGTCCACCTTCCTGCGGACCCTCAACCGCATGCACGAGGTGATCCCCGGCGCCCGGGTCGAGGGCAAGGTCCTCCTGGACGACGAGAACCTCTACGCCTCCAACGTCGACCCGGTCGCCGTGCGCCGCTCGGTCGGCATGGTCTTCCAGCGCCCGAACCCCTTCCCGACCATGTCGATCTACGACAACGTGATCGCGGGTCTGCGGCTCTCCGGCGTGAAGAAGAAGTCCGTGCTGGACGAGGTGGTGGAGCGCTCGCTGAAGGGCGCCAACCTCTGGAAGGAGGTCCACACCCGGCTGAACAAGCCGGGGGCCGGCCTCTCCGGCGGTCAGCAGCAGCGCCTGTGCATCGCCCGCGCCATCGCGGTCGAGCCCCAGGTCCTGCTGATGGACGAGCCCTGCTCCGCGCTCGACCCGATCTCCACCCTCGCCATCGAGGACCTGATCGGCGAGCTCAAGGAGCAGTTCACCATCGTCATCGTGACCCACAACATGCAGCAGGCGGCCCGCGTCAGCGACCGCACCGCCTTCTTCAACCTGTCGGGCGTCGGCCAGCCGGGCAAGCTGATCGAGCTGGACGACACCCAGCGGATCTTCTCCAACCCGCAGGTCCAGGCGACCGAGGACTACATCTCCGGCCGCTTCGGCTAGACCGGACCCCGTCACGGGCGGCGCCGAGGCGCCGGGACGCGTGGCGGACCGCGAGCTGTCCCGCGGTGCTGCATGGCGGTGCCGCCGCGGGACATGGAAAAGGGCCCGCCCCCGAGATGTGGGGGCGGGCCCTGTCCGTTCCGTGCGTCCCGCGCGGTGCGTCCTGCTCCGGCGTCCTGCTCCGGCGTCCTGCCCGGTGCGTCCTGCTCCGGGCGTCCGGTGGGGCCGTCAGCCCCAGAACAGGTGGACGAACCAGTACATCAGCGCTGCGACGATGGCGGCCGCCGGCATCGTGATGAACCAGCCGAGCACGATGTTCTTCGCGACGCCCCAGCGCACCGCGCGGATCCGCTTGGTGGCCCCCGCGCCCATGATCGCCGCGGTGATCACGTGGGTGGTGGAGATCGGCGCCTTGAAGACGAACGACGAGATGTACATGACCGTCGCGGAGGTGGCCTCGGCCGCGAAGCCCTGCGGCGGGTCCAGCTCGATGATCTTGCGGCCGAGCGTCCGCATGATCCGCCAGCCGCCCGCGTAGGTGCCCAGCGAGAGCATCGTCGCACAGGAGATCTTCACCCAGACCGGAATGCCGCTGCCGGTCTGGTGGCCGGAGATGGTCAGTGCCATGACCACGATGCCCATGGTCTTCTGGGCGTCCTGGAGGCCGTGCGCCAGGGCCATCGCGGCGGCCGAGGCGGTCTGGGCGACCCGGAAGTTGCGCTTGGCCCGGTGCGGGTTGGCCCGGCGGAAGATCCACAGGATCGCCAGCATCACCAGGAAGCCGCCGACCAGGCCGACCACCGGCGAGAGGATCATCGGGATGACGATCTTGTCGAGGACCCCGCTCCAGATCACCTCGGTGCCGCCGGCCAGCGCCGCGCCCACCATGCCGCCGAACAGCGCGTGCGAGGAGGAGGACGGGAGCCCGAAGTACCAGGTGACCAGGTTCCAGGCGATCGCCCCGACCAGGGCCGCGAACAGGATCGCCATCCCCTGGTTGCCGGTGGGCGTCTCGATGATCCCCTGGGAGACGGTGTGCGCCACACCGCTGCCGAGGAACGCGCCCGCCAGGTTCATCACCGCGGCCATCGCCAGCGCCGCCCGGGGGGTGAGCGCCCGGGTGGAGACCGACGTGGCGATCGCGTTCGCCGAGTCGTGGAAGCCGTTGGTGTACGTGAAGAAGAACGCAACGCCGATGACGGCGATGAGTGCTGCCATGTCCACGAGGGTCAGGACTCCTTGACGGCGATGGTCTCCACCGTGTTGGCGACGTGCTCGAACGCGTCCGCCGCCTCCTCAAGGACGTCCACGACCTGCTTGAGCTTGAGGACCTCGATGGCGTCGTACTGACCGGAGAACAGGTGGGCGAGCAGCTTGCGGTGGATCTGGTCGGCCTGGTTCTCCAGGCGGTTGACCTCGATCCAGTACTCGGTGAGGTTGGACATGCTGCGCAGGTTCGGCATCGCCGCGGCGGTGAGTTCCGCGGCGCGCGCCAGCACCTCGATCTGCTGCTCGATGCCCTTCGGCAGGGTCTGGATGTCGTAGAGGACGACCAGGTCGACGGCCTCCTCCATGAAGTCCATGATGTCGTCCAGCGACGAGGCGAGGCTGTAGATGTCCTCGCGGTCGAAGGGCGTGATGAAGGACGAGTTCAGCTGGTGGAAGACGGCATGGGTGGTGTCGTCCCCGGCGTGCTCGGCGGCGCGCATGCGCTCGACGATCTCCGCACGGGCCGACACGTCCGATCCAAGCAGCTCCAAAAGGAGCTTCGATCCGACGACGAGGTTCTCCGCCGCGGCGGCGAACATGTCGTAGAAGCTCGTCTCCTTCGGGGTCAGGCTAAAACGCACGGAAATCTCCGATGTGCGGGGTAGGGACTGAACGATGCTAGGTGCAACCGAGCGCAATCACGCAAACGGGGTGTCGGGAAAGGAGCCGGAGCCTCCCCTTCCGTTCGGCCGCCGCACCGGCTGACCCGGGCGCACCACCACCTGTGGACGCGAGTCCCCAGTCTGACGGAACCTCGCCCGGATTGTCCCCGTCGTGCACGCCGGGGAACGGGGCGCCGCTCAGACGGGTGAACCGCCGGGCGCCCCCGCCCGGGCCCCGCCGCACCCGCCGGGCCGCCCGTCGGAACACCACGGAGGGCCCCGGTGTTGGACACTTGTGGCCGACGCAGCCACCAGGCACTGAGACGAAGGCGGGGCCGATGACCACGACGCAAGCGCGCACCGAGCCGGAGCACGCGCAGGGGACCGACCCGCACGCCGGCCACGCCCCGGCGGGGCACCACGGCCCGCACGGCTACAGCGCGCAGAAGGACGCCCACCTCAAGCGGCTACGCCGGATCGAGGGCCAGATCCGCGGCCTCCAGCGCATGGTCGACGAGGACGTCTACTGCATCGACGTGCTCACCCAGGTCTCGGCCAGCACCAAGGCGCTGCAGTCCTTCGCGCTCTCCCTGCTGGAGGAGCACCTGCGGCACTGCGTCGCCGCGGCCGCCGAGGAGGGCGGCACCGAGCTCGACGCCAAGGTGGCGGAGGCCACCGCCGCGATCAGCCGGCTGCTGCGCAGCTGAGCCGACGGGCCGTCCGCCGCTCCGGGGCGCCTCGCCACCGGAGCGGCGGACGGCCCGCGTCACTCCCGGGGCCCGTTAGCCGGTAGCCGGTAGCCGCTAGCCGTCGGCCTCCCGGCCGGGTTCCCGGCCGCCCTGCCCGGGTTCGGTCCGGTCCAGCAGCACCTCGTCGATCCGCTCGGTCGGCAGCCGGTCGCCGGAGCTGGCCGTCGCGGCGATCATCAGCTCGCCGGCCAGATCGATCTCGTCGAGGGCCGCGTCGTCGTGGCCGCCGCTGCGGCCGCCCGTGGACGACACCACCTGCACCACCCCTTCAGTGCCTCGCCAGCCCGGGCGGCAGCCACCCGGAGTCCAGCCTAGGCACTTCGGGGCCCGTCCACATGGCACGGACGGGCCATCTCGGCGCCGCCGAAACGGGTGGCCGCCGCTCCCCGGACGGCCACCCGCCCCGTCGGCACCCCGTCTCGCCCCGGCGCCGGAGCGCTGCCCCGACGGTCCGGGGCGTGTCGGACCAGCCCTACTTCGGGCTCTCCGTCGGCTTCATCTGGTAGATGTCCGAGGCCGAGGGCTCGGCCGCCTCCACCGGCTTGCCGAAGTCCGACAGCGAGGTCGTCGACGTCACCCTCACCTGGTCCTTGGACTCCTTCGACCCGGCCACCCCGGCGAAGGTGAACACCTCGACCACCTTGCGCAGCCGGCCCTGGTCGTCCAGCCAGGCGTCGTACGGGACCTCCTTGACGGTGAAGGTCTGCGCGCCCATCCGCAGACCGTCCCCGCCCCTGCCGCCCGTCGCGTCGGCCGCCTTGGCCAGGTCCAGGGTGCCCTTGTAGTGGTGCAGCGCTACCCCGTCGACGGTCTCGGTGCCCACCGCCTCCGCCTTCTGCGCCCCGCGCAGCGCCCCCGCCGCCGAGGCCGGGTCGGTGGCGCCGCTGCTGACCAGGTTGCCGTCCGGCAGCTGGCGCACGTCGAGCTTGACCCACTTGCCCGCGGGGACCTTGGCGCCGCTGTTCTGGAGGTAGACGGTGCCCGGCAGGACCACCTCGACGATCTTCCCGGTGGTCGCCGCGCCCGGTGGCACCTGGACCTCCAGCCGGCCGATCCGCTTGACGTAGTCGTAGCCGCCCGTGCCGCTGAACGAGGCCTTCTTCTCGGTGGACTCGGTGACCAGCTCGGTCGCGGCGCGTGCGGAGCCGGTGCGGCCGGTGATGTCGGCGGCGTTGCGCACCGCCGTCAGCGCGTCCGCGGCGAGCTGGTCGGGGGCGCCCGACTGCTGGTCGGAGGAGCCGTCGACGGAGCCGCCGGAGCAGCCGGCGGCCCCCGCCACCAGGACGGCGGCGAGCAGGGCGGTCCCGGCCGCCGAACGCAGGTGCGGACCCGGACGGCGCGCCGGCCGTCCGGTGCGGTGCTGGTCGGTCATCTTCATCCTCGCGACAACCCCCTCGGGCCCGACAGCCCCGCCGGCCACCACCGGGTGGGCAGAGCTCTTTCCGGGCAAACGAGTTGGGACGCAAAGGGTTACGGGGCCGGTGTGGCGGGAGCGTCGCGCCGGACCCGCCCGGCGCGTTACCGTGAACCACGTGCACAGTGAGCTGCCGGCCGCGCCCGGTACCGCCCGGATGCCCGAACACCGCCTCGCGGTCAGCGAGCGCGGATCCTTCGCCTTCGCGACCTGCAGCTGCGGCTGGTACTCCCCGGCCCGCCGCTCGCGCGACCTGGCCCGCCGCGAGGGAGCCGAGCACCTCGCCGAGAGCGGTGCCAGGCCGGACTGATCTCACCGGGGCCGGAGGCACTCCGCGGATCGGGGCCCGGAGGCGGGGTCAGGCCGCGGGCCGGGACCCGAAGGTTGGGACACTTCGCGGGCCCGGACCCGGAGACGCGGTCAGGCCGCGAGGTCGGACTCCGGCGGCTGCTCCCCGGCCCGCACCGCCCCGCGCCCGCGGCGACGACCGCGCGGACCGGCCCCGCCCCGGGCCGCGCCGCCCCGCTCGGGCGCCCGGATCAGCGGGGCGACCGCCGTCCGGCTCAGCGCGTGGCAGAACGGCACCAGCACCGCCATCGCGATCGGCGCCAGCAGCAGCACCACGGCGACGGCGAGCGCGAAGCCGCCGATCACGTCGGTCGGGTAGTGGACGCCCATGAACATCCGGCAGAAGCCCTGGAGGACCGCCAGCCCGCTGGCGATCCAGCCCAGCCGACGGTTCACCAGGAACAGCGCCACCGCGACGCCCATGGTCATGGTCGAGTGGTCGCTGACGAAGGAGTGGGTGCCGGCCTTGCCGTCCACCAGCACCAGCAGCCCGGGATGGTCGACGAAGGGGCGCGGGCGGTTCACGATCGCGGCGATCGGCAGGTTGGCCAGCTCGGCGACGGCCACCGAGAGCGGCACCCAGAGCAGCCCGGCCATCGCCACCGGCGCGTCCGGACGGCGCCTGGCCTGGAGCCAGGCCACCAGACCGAGCATGGCCAGGCCGATCAGGATGCCGTACTCGCCGATCCACGAGACCAGGTGGTCCAGCCACTGCGGGGAGCGCTTGGCCAGACCGTTGACGGCGTAGAGCAGGTCGAGGTCGGGGTTGGTCGTGTCGGCAAGCGGCGTCGACACGCCGCACCTCCTTCTGGTCCGCTGCACCTGTACGTTCCCGCCGGGGCCCGCCCGGCGCCGAAAGCTGACGAGGGACCACCGGACCCAACGTCATCGCCGGGACACAGCGTTCCACGGAAACGCGCGGTTATGGAAACTTGACTCAGCGTCCACAGCGCGCACACAGCTCCCGGCCGTCCCGGCCCCACCACGGCTACCGGCCCGCCCCGGCGGGGGCCTGACCGGCCGGCGCGGGCGGGGCGGCGACGGCCGACCGGACGGGGGTCGCCGGGGCGCCGCCCTGGGGGACGCCCTGGCTGCCGCCCTGGTTCCCCGCGGGGGCGGTGGCCCCCGTCCCGCCCGGGCGGGACGGAGCGTTGACCGTGCCGTCGTCGTTGCGGGTCGGCAGCGCCTGGGCCCCGTCCGAGGTGACCCGGGTCGCGCCGATGTACTCCCTGGTGTCGATCTTGTCGTAGCGGATCACCGCACCGGTGTGCGGCGCGTTGATCATGTACCCGCCGCCGACGTAGATCCCGACGTGGTGGATGCTCCGCGGATCGCCCAGGTCCGTCGCCCAGAACACCAGGTCGCCCGGCCGCAGCTGATCGCGCGACGGGTGCGGGCCCGCGTACCACTGGTCGTTGGCCACCCGGGGCAGGGTGATGCCCACACTGGCGAACGCGGCCTGGGTCAGGCCCGAGCAGTCGAACCGCCCGTTCTGCGAGGGCAGGCCCTCACCGCCCCACAGGTACGGGGTGCCGAGCTTGGTCTGCGCGAAGTAGATCGCGGCCGACGACTGCGCGGACACCTCCAGCGGCGCGGTCGGCGAGGCCGGCGCGGTGAAGCTGCGGGCCATCGCCTGGATGTTCCGCACGTAGCCCTGGGTCTCCTTGTACGGCGGGATCCCCTTGTACTGCTTCACCGCACCCTCGCCGGCGTTGTAGGCGGCCAGCAGGTTGGCCTGCGGGTCGCCCGGGACCTTCGCGACCTCCTTGGCGATCGCGCAGTCGTAGGTCGCCGCCGAGGCGATCGCGTCCAGCGGGTCCCAGACGTCCGCCCTGCCGTCCCCGCTGCCGTCGGTGGCGTACGCGGGCCAGGTGCCCGGCATGAACTGCGCCATTCCCTGCGCCCCGACCCCGGAGCGCGCCTTGGGGTCGAAACCGCTCTCCTGGTACAGCTGTGCCGCGAGCATCGGCGGGGAGATCTCGGGGCAGAGCGAGCCCCACTTCTGGATCGGGTCCTGGTAGGCCGCGGGGACCGTTCCAGGGGAGAGGGAGGAACGATTCGCCGACTGCTGCGGCGTCCCACTCGCCGCATAAGTCCCCATCGTCACCAGCCCGATGAACCCGAACGCGACAACTCCCGCAGCGGCAGCGGCCGTACCGGCCTTCCGGAGTACCATCAGCACCATCCCGACGAATCGTCAGTCGAAGTGTCCCGGAAGGCGTTGCTCACCGCAATCATCAGAGATACGAACAGTGAGCGCTATCCTTCGTACGGTGTACATCCTCGCGTACGTGTCCGATGCCTCACGACCAATTCGCGAGAAGTAGCCAAGTCGACATCAGATCTGGCCAAGAATAGGTACCGACCCTTCGCGCGGGCCGGGTCCGGGCCCTTGAATTTGCCTGATCGGGCGGTGAGATGGAAATGAACCTGAGCAGCGTGCACACCAATGCGGTCGGCCACCTGGCCGAGGACCCCCCCAAGAAGCCGAACATCGACACCATCATCGGCGGAATCGCCCCGGACTGGGGGCCGTTCGCGACCCTCGGGTCGGAGGCGCGGGTGATGGTCGAGGTCGTCATGGCCGTGGCCATCCTCATCTGCCTCGGCATCGCGGTCTGGGGAGCGGCCAAGCAGCGGATCGGTGCGACCGCGATGCGCGACAGCTTCGGCGCCGAACAGGGCAAGGGGCTGATCGTCGCCGGACTGACCGGCGTGTTCATCATCGGATCACTGGGCACCCTGTTCACCATTGTCTACGGCATGGCGATCTGACGATCGGACAGCAGTAGCCGTCCGACCGGCCTGAGACCAGGTCCCCGTCCGGACCCCCTCCGGCAGCCGACCCGCCAGGAATCCACCCCCGTTCCCACCCTCCGTCCGCGCCCGCCCCCGGCCGGAGGGCCCCCGGAGCCGCCCCGGCTCCCCGCACCAGGAGGGCCGCCGTGCCGTTGTCCGACGACCAGCCGCGCACCCGTACGCGCCTGCCCGTCGGCGAACAGTCCTCCCTCCCGTCGAACCACCGTCAGCCCCGGCCGCTGCGCGCCCTGGTGGCCGTCCTGGCGGTCGTCACCCTGCTCGTCGTCGCCATCGCCATCGCCAACCGCGTCACACCCGGCACGGGCTCCGGAAGCGACGGCGCCTCCGCCGACCGCGCCGGCTCCGGGGCCGCCTCCGGCGCAGGCCCTGCGCCCAGCGGCGACCAGCCCGTCGGCACCACCGTCAACGGCATCCCGACCGGCTACCCGCACACCGAACCGGGCGCCCAGTCCGCCGCCACCAACTACGCCGTGGCGATCGGCTCCGCGGACATGTTCCGCACCGACAACCGCCACGGCATCGTCGCCACCATCGCCGACCCGGGCGCCCTGGCCGGGCTCCAGAACCGGCTGGACCAGGGCTTCGGCGGCGACACCGCCACCCGCTACGGCCTCGACGCCCAGGGCCGCGCCCCCAAGGGCCTCACCTTCGTCAGCCGCACCGTCCCCGTCGGCACCAAGTCGACGGGCTACAGCGAGGGCGACGCCAAAGTCGAGGTGTGGTGCACCGGCCTCACCGGCCTCGCCGGCGAGCGCTCCGTCCAGCCGGTGACCACCAACTGGTTCACCCTCACGCTCTCGCTGCACTGGACGGGCAGCGACTGGAAGCTCACCGACTTCACTAGAAAGTCAGGCCCGGCCCCGCTGCCGGGCGACCAGCAGGCAGCCACAGCGGATGAGATCGCCGGATCGGCAGAGCAGTTCGGAGGGTTCCGCTATGCGCGTTGACGGTGCGGCCGGAAAGCTGCTTTCTCGGATCGGCCGGGTCGTGACGGTCCTGGGCCTGTTCCAGGCTGTAGCCATCGGCATGGCATCCCGGGCCATCGCGGAACCGAGCCCGAGCCCTTCGGCCAGCAACAACTGCGACGTCCTGCCGTTGCCCGGCAGCGACGTCTACTGCGCGTCCAAGCCTGGAGGTTCGATTCCCGGCGGTGGCACCGTAGGGGCGGTGACCGATCCCCTCGGGTCGTTGGCCAAGAGCTGTGCGCAGGCCGCGGCGTGGGTGGTGCGGAAGTTGTCGGGGGCGATCGACGGGACGACGCAGGTGGATTTCACCAATGCGTCGTTCCTGCAGCAGTACGCCGTGGTGTTCGCCGTGTCGACGGTGATCACGCTGGTGCTGTGGCTGCTGGCGGTGGCGAAGCGGGCGGTGCGGGGGGCGCCGCTGACGACGGCGTTCTCGGAGGCGATCGGCTTCCTGTGGCTGACGGTGGTGGCGTCCGCGTTCACGCCGTTGATCCTGTTCACCGTGGTGAGCGTGACGGACGGGCTGACCAAGGCGATAGCGGTCGGGACGAAGACGGACACCGGGTCGTACCTGGGGGGGTTCGCCGACACGCTGGAGAAGGGCGATGTGGGCGGCGGTCCGCTGATCCTGGTGATCGTGTCGCTGGTCGCGGTGCTGGCGGCGGCGGTGCTCTGGATCGAGCTGCTGATCCGGGCGGCGATGCTGTACGTCGGCGCGCTGCTGGGGACGGCGGTGTACGCGGGGCTGGTGGACCGGCAGTTGTGGAAGCACGTGCGGCGCTGGGCGGGCGTGATGCTGGCGGTGGACCTGGCGAAGCCGATCATCGTGGTCATCCTGGGGCTGGCGGGTGCGGTGGCGACGGGGTCCGGGGCCGACGACGACTTCGCCCGGGTGTTGTCCGGGTTGGCGATCCTGTTCCTGTCGATCTTCGCGAGTGCCGCGGTCTACCGCTTCGTGCCGGGCTTCGGCGACGAGTTGTTGAACATGCGCGGGGCCCGGGCCAACGCCGTGCAGGCCGGTTCGGCGATGATCAACGGCACCGCGAACCTGATGAAGCAGGGCATCACCACCCACGGCGACCGCGGTGCGCAGGCGGCCGGTACGGGTGGCGGTGGGGCGGGCGGCGGTTCGGTCGCGCCGGGCATCGCCGCCCACGCCGGCCGGACGCCGGCCCCGCCGCCCCAGGGCGGGCCGCCGCAGGCCCCGGTTCCGATCCGTGACAGCAATCCAGCGAAGGGAGGGTGACGGGTAAGTGAGCAGTGAACCGCTCGGCCAGTACGGTGCCCAGTACGCCCAGCCGTACGTGCACCAGCGCCGCACCTACCTGATCGGCAAGGCCCGCCCGAACGCGCCGATCGGCCGGAACCGGGAGTCCGGCGAGATCATGCTGATCATCTTCGGGGCGTTTCTCGGCATGCTCTGGGGCCTGCTGATGCCGGTCCTGCCGTTGCGGATCGGCGGTCTGGTCGGTCTGCCGGCGCTCGCCATCGCGGCGGTGTACGTGCCGTACCGCAAGCGGACGTTCTACAAGTGGGTGGAGATCAACCGCACCTACCGCCGGACGGTCCGCAGCGGGCGGGCGGTGTGGCGTTCGGACGTGATGGACGCCGGCACCCGGTTGGACGGCCGGGAGGTGGAGGTCGGCCCGCCGCCCGGGGTGGGGCGGTTGCGCTGGCTGACGGCGCCGTTCGGGCCGGACGAGGTCGGGGTGCTGATGCACCTGGAGCGGCGCACGGTGACGGCCGCGATCGAGATCGAGGGCCCGGGCGTGGGCCTGCGCGACTCGGAGGACCAGGAGGCCCTGGTCGACCGGTTCGGGACGCTGCTGAAGCACGTCGCCAACGGGGACGGCTTCGTGACCCGGCTGCAGATCCTGGCCCGGACCCTGCCGGCCGATCCGGACGCGCACGCGAAGGACGTCGAGCGGCGCGGCGACCCGTCCTCGCCGCGCTGGCTGCAGGACTCGTACGACCAGCTCCAGTCGATGGTGTCGACGTCCTCGGAGCAGCACCGGGCGTACCTGGTGGCCTGCATGCACTACACCCGTGACCTGGCGGCCGAGGCGCACGCGATGGGCCGGACGGCCACCGGGCGGCGGGCGCGGGACGACGAGGGGCTGGCGGCCGTGATGGCGCGCGAGCTGACCGACATCTGCGCCCGGCTGGCCGAGGCGGACATCCGGGTGCGCCAGCCGCTGGGCCAGGCCCGGCTGTCCTCGCTGTTGCACTCGATGTACGACCCGGACCACCCGATCGACCACATCCAGGCGATGTCCCGGCGGAACGCCTGGCCGGCGGAGCTGGACGCGACCCACCCGCAGTACCTGCAGGCGAAGACCCGCGAGTCGGCGACCCGGGAGCCGTGGTGCCACGCCACCGCGTGGGTCAAGGAGTGGCCGCTCACCCCGGTGGGCGTCAACTTCCTGGCGCCGCTGCTGGTGCACACCCCGGACGTGATCCGGACGGTGGCGGTGACGATGGACCTGGAGCCCACCGACGTCGCGATCGAGCGGATGCTGACGGAGAAGACCAACGACGAGGCCGAGGCCAGCCGTGCGGCCAAGATGAACCGCACGGTGGACCCGCGCGACCTGGCCCACACCGGCCGGGTGGACCAGCGCGGCGACGACCTGGCGTCCGGCGCGGCCGGGGTGAACCTGGTCGGCTACATCACGGTCTCCTCGCGCAACCCCGACGCGCTGGCCCGCGACAAGCGGACCATCCGCGCCTCGGCCGGCAAGAGCTACCTCAAGCTGGAGTGGTGCGACCGCGAGCACCACCGGGCCTTCGTCAACACGCTCCCGTTCGCGACCGGCATCCGCCGCTGAGCAGGCCCCCGCTCCGGCGTGGGCCCGTACGTCCGCGCAAGCCCGTCCCCGTCCCCGTCCACCGCTGACCAGTCAGGAGGCCGCCCATGGCGATCGGCAACCTCACCGATGCGTTCACCAGCCTGATGTTCGGCAAGGTGGAGACCACCCGCCTGCCGGTGCGCACCTCCACCGGTCAGGCGCAGGCCGTCTACCTGCCGACGGCCGCGCCCGGGCTGGGCGACTCCGGCGTGATCATCGGCCGCGAGGTGTACAGCGGCAAGGGGTACGTGTACGACCCGTTCCAGTTGTACGGGCAGCAGCTGCCCGCCCCGCACTGGCTGGTGCTCGGCGAGTCCGGCAACGGCAAGTCGGCGCTGGAGAAGACGTACGTGCTGCGGCAGCTGAGGTTCCGTGACCGCCAGGTCGTGGTGCTGGACGCGCAGGGCGAGGACGGCGTGGGCGAGTGGAACCTGATCGCCGAGGCGCTGGGCATAAAGTCGATCCGGCTGGACCCGATGGCGGCCCGGGACGGCGGGGTGAAGCTCAATCCGCTGGACCCGGCGATCACCCAGACCGGCCAGCTGTCGCTGCTGCGCACCATCGTCGAGGTGGCGATGGGGCGCGGGCTGGAGGAGCGGGCCGGCTTCGCGCTGAAGGCGGCGCACGCCCATGTGGTGGCCTCGGTGAAGGGCCGTCAGCCGGTGCTGGACGACATCATCGACACCCTGCGCAACCCCGACCTGTCCTCGGTGGAGTCGCTGGGCGTGGCGGTGGACGAGGTGCAGTCCTGGGGCCTGGACGTGGCGCTGGTGCTGGACCGGCTGGTCGACGGTGACCTGCGCGGCATGTTCGACGGGTCGACCACCGAGGGCATCGACCTGGACGCGCCGCTGATCGTCTTCGACCTCTCGCACATCGACCGCAACTCGATCGCGATGCCGATCCTGATGGCGATCGTCGGCGTGTGGCTGGAGCACACCTGGATCCGGCCGGACCGGAAGAAGCGCATCTTCCTGGTCGAGGAGGCCTGGCACATCATCAACAGCCCGTTCGTGGCGCAGCTGTTCCAGCGGCTGCTGAAGTTCGGCCGCCGGCTCGGCCTGTCCTTCGTCGCGGTGGTGCACCACCTGTCCGACGTGGTGGACGGCGCGGCCGCCAAGGAGGCCTCGGCGATCCTGAAGATGGCGTCCACCCGGACGATCTACATGCAGAAGGCCGAGGAGGCGCGGTCCACCGGCCGGGTGCTGGGTCTGCCGCGCTGGGCGGTGGAGATCATCCCCACCCTGTCGCCGGGCATCGCGGTCTGGGACGTCAACGGCAACGTGCAGGTGGTCAAGCACATCATCACCGAGGCCGAGCGCCCGCTGGTCTACACCGACCGGGCGATGACCGAGGACGCGGTGGCCGAACGGGTGCGTGCGGAGCGGCAGTTGGCCGCCGAGCCGGGGGTCTGAGCGGCCTCTCGGGAGCCTCTCTCCGCAGGCTCCGCACCCGGCGGACGGCGATGGTTCGTCAGTAGGTAATCCTCTCGTTACGTTCGACGTCCTGACAGCTACGCGCGTTGACCATAGGCTTCGCAGTCGCAACACATGACCGAACGCCGATGCTGTCCACAGCCGGTACTCCTTCCAAGGTGCAGGGGAACCCTTCATGCTCACCGTCAGATCCCGACGGACGGCGCTCGCCGTCGTCGCCGCCGCAGGTCTGTTCGGCACGGTGGTCGTGCCGACGGCCGCCCAGGCCGCCGACGCCAACGCCAAGCGCCACAAGACCGTCAACCTCCAGCTGCTGGCGATCAACGACTTCCACGGAAACCTGGAGCCCCCGGCGGGCTCGTCCGGCACGGTCAAGGAGATCGACCCGGCCACCGGGAAGGAGGTCGCCACCCCGGCCGGCGGCATCGAGTACCTGGCCACCGAGCTGCGCAAGGCGCGCGTCCCGGCCGACGACTCGATCACCGTCGCGGCCGGCGACATCATCGGCGCCAGCCCGCTCACCTCGGCGCTCTTCCACGACGAGCCGACCATCGAGGCGATGGACAAGCTCGGCCTGGACGTCACCTCCGTGGGCAACCACGAGTTCGACGAGGGCGCGCAGGAGCTGCGGCGCATGCAGGACGGCGGCTGCCACCCGACCGACGGCTGCTACGAGCCCGGCCGCACCTTCAAGGGCGCCAACTTCAACTACCTGTCGGCCAACGTCACCGACGAGAAGACCGGCAAGCCGCTGCTGGCCCCGTACTGGATCACCAAGTCCCAGGGCGTGAAGGTCGGCTTCATCGGCGTCACCCTGGAGGGCACGCCGAACATCGTGACCGCCGAGGGCGTCAAGGGCCTGAAGTTCGCCAACGAGGTCACCACGATCAACAAGTACGCCGCGGAGCTCAAGGCCAAGGGCGTCAACTCGATCGTCGCGCTGATCCACGAGGGCGGCTACCCGGCCAGCACCGTCTACAACTACGACTGCGGCGCGGCCGGCCAGGGCATCTCCGGCCCGATCGTCGACATCGCCAAGAAGATCGACCCGGCGGTCGGCGCCATCGTCACCGGCCACACCCACAACGCGTACGCCTGCAGCATCCCCGACCCCAACGGCGTCCCGCGCTCGGTCACCAGTGCCGCCTCCTTCGGCCGGCTCTTCACCGAGATCGACATGAAGCTGGACAAGACCACCGGCGAGATCGTGCGTCCCTCGGTCAAGGCCGAGAACCACGTGGTGCGCCGCACGGCCGAGAAGGCGCCCGACATGACGGCGCTGATCGACCACTACTCCAAGCTGGCCGCCCCGATCGCCAACCGCCCGGTGGGCTACATCGCCTCGGACATCAACGGCCGTGGCAACAGCGACCCGGAGAAGCCGCTCGGTGACGTGATCGCCGACGCGCAGCTCGCCGGGCTCGCCCCGGCCGACAAGGGCGGCGCGCAGGTCGCCTTCATGAACCCCGGCGGGATCCGCTCCGACCTGGTCCACAAGGCCTCGGGCGGCGAGGGCGACGGCGTGGTGACCTACGGCGAGGCGTTCACCGTCCAGCCGTTCACCAACATGATGCAGGTCAAGACGCTGACCGGCGCCCAGCTGATCCAGCTGCTCCAGCAGCAGGTGAGCGGCTCCAACGCCGCCGCGCCGAAGGTCCTCCAGGTGTCCTCGAACCTGCACTACACCCTGGACATGCGCAAGACCGGCGCGGACCGGGTGGTCGTGGACTCGATCCGGCTGAACGGCGCCCCGGTCGACCCGGCCGCCTCCTACCGGGTCGCGGCCAACGAGTTCCTGGCCGGCGGCGGCGACGGATTCCCGGCCTTCGCGGCCGGCACCGACAAGCTGGTCGGCGCCTCGGACCTGGACGTCTTCACGGCCTACCTGGGCGCCCACAGCTCGGCGAGCGCGCCGCTGCGGGCCCCGGCGCAGGACCGGATCAAGGTCATCGGCCCGGGCAGCGACATCGACTGACCGTGAGCCGGCCCAAGGAGGGGGCGGGTGGGGCGCTGTCGGGGCGCCCCGCCCGCCCCCTCCGTCATTCCGGGGCGGGGCCGCCGGGCAGCCGGACGGTGGCCAGTGCGCCCGGACCTCCGTCGGCGGCCGGGCCGAGGGTGACCTCGCCGCCCGCCTCCCGGACGCTCTGCGCGACGATCGACAGCCCGAGGCCGGAGCC
Organism: Kitasatospora sp. NPDC058444; assembly: GCF_042721415.1. NCBI lineage: Bacteria > Bacillati > Actinomycetota > Actinomycetes > Kitasatosporales > Streptomycetaceae > Kitasatospora > Kitasatospora sp. NPDC058444. The sequence continues at coordinate 24,471 of NZ_JBHXLL010000051.1, forward strand.
GGGCAGCTGGCGGGAGGAGGGCGAGCGCCAGAACCGGTCGAAGACGTACTGGAGCTCGTCCGGAGGAATGCCGGGGCCGTGGTCGCGGACGGTCAGCACGCCCCGGCGCAGCCGGACCTCGATGGTGCCGCCGGGCGGGCTGTACTTGACCGCGTTGTCCAGCAGGTTGATCACCGCCCGCTCCAGCCCGGCCGCGTCGCCCTGCACGTACCAGGGCTCGGTGTCGGTCTCGAAGACCAGCCCGGGCCCGCGCAGCTCGGCCCGCTCGACGGCCCGGCCGGCGATCTCGTGCAGGGCGACCACGGTGAGGGCCGGGCCGCTCTTCGGGGTGTCCGGGCGGGAGAGCTGGAGCAGGTCGCCGATCAGGACGGTGAGCTCCTGCATCTGCGCCTTCATGTTGCCCAGCAGCTTGGTCTTGGTCGCGGCGGGCAGCGGGCGGCCGGTGTCGTTGCTGCGGATCAGCAGGTCGACGTTGGTGCGCAGGGAGGTCAGCGGGGTGCGGAGCTCGTGCCCGGCGTCGGCTATCAGCCGGGTCTGCCGCTCGCGGGAGTTGGCGAGGGCGGTGCTCATGGAGTTGAAGGAGGTGGAGAGCCGGGCGATCTCGTCGTCCCCGTGGACCGGGATGGTGGTGCCCACCTCCTCGGTCCGGGCGATGTGCTCAACGGCGTCGGTGAGCTGGTCGACGGGCTTCAGAGCGGAGCGGGCGACCAGGCGGCCGGCGATGGCGGCGAGCAGGATGCCGCCGACGGAGACGGAGCCGAGGAGGATGGCGAGGCCCTGGAGGGCGTCCTCGACGGACTGGGTGGGGGTGGCGACCATGACCAGTACGGGCGGACCGGACGTCGGACGGCCGACCGAGATCCGGACCATGGCGGGATCGCCGTTGGTGTAGCGGCCGTCGCGGATGATCGACTGGTTGCCCTTGAGCCGGAGTGCCTGGGCGTCGTCCTTCTGGAGCTCGATCGCCCTGGTCGCGTTCGGAGGCAGGCACACCTGCGTCGGATCCGTCACGACGTACTGGGTGTCGCGGGGAACGGGGCCACCGGTCACTTCCGGCAAGGCGGACTGCACCTGCTGGAGGGCCGCCTCGGGAGTGCTGGGACAGGGGAGATGGATGAACACCCCGCGCGGCTGCGGCGCGTTGCGGAGCTCCGTCTCCACCTGCCCGTACAGCTGCTTCTCCACGATGAACCAGCACGCCAGTGCCGACAGCGCGATCGCCACCGCCACCGCCGCCGCGCTCAGGAAGGTGAGGCGGCTGCGCAGCGAGCGGGAGCGGAACCAGTGGAGGAGGCGCTGCCGGCGGCCGGGTGTGCGGGGCCGGATCTGTGGAGGGGCCAGCGGAGGGGGCGGAACGTTGTTCACGCGCTCGCGCCGGCGGCCTGGCGCAGGGCGTAGCCGACGCCGCGTACGGTCTGGATCAGGCGGGGCATGCCGCCCTGCTCGGTCTTGCGGCGCAGGTACATCACGTAGACGTCCAGGGAGTTGGAGGAGGGCTCGAAGTCGAAGCCCCAGACCGCCTTGAGGATCTGTTCGCGGGTGAGGACCTGGCGGGGGTGGGCGAGGAACATCTCCAGCAGCATGAACTCGGTGCGGGTGAGTTCGATCGGCTTGCCGGCCCGGGTGACCTCGCGGGTGGCGGTGTTCATCCGCAGGTCGGCGAAGGAGAGCACCTCGGTCTCGTCCTCGACGACGGCGGCGCGCGCGGCCGCCTCGGCGGCGAGGGCGTTGCGGCGCAGCAGGGCGCGGACGCGGGCGAGCAGTTCGTCGAGCTCGAAGGGCTTGGCGAGGTAGTCGTCGGCGCCGACGTCGAGGCCGGTGACGCGGTCGCCGACGGCGTCGCGGGCGGTCAGCATCAGGACCGGGACGGTGTCGCCGCGCGAGCGCATCCGGCGGACGGCGGTGAGGCCGTCCATCCGGGGCATCATGATGTCCAGCAGGACGAGGTCGGGCCGGTCGCGTTCGACGGATTCCAGGGCTTCGTAGCCGTCGGTGGCGGTGGCGACCTCGTATCCCTCGAAGGCGAGGCTGCTCTCCAGGGCGTCCCGGAGGGCGGGTTCGTCGTCGACCACGAGGAGCCGGGCGGTGGCGTGGGCGGCCTCGGCGGTGGTGCGGTCGTCGGCGGACGGGGTCATGGGCGGGTGCCCTTTCTCGTCGGGTGGAGGGCCTGCTGGGAGCAATTGTCCGTCTCAGCGGGTGTGGCTCACAGGTTCTGGCCGGCTTCGAGCTTCGGCAGGACCTGCTTGATGTCGTTGATCGGGATGGCGAAGCCGAGGCCGACGCTGCCGGCCGAGCCGCCGCCGGAGGTGCCGGAGCCGCCGGGCGCGTACATCGCCGAGTTGATGGCGATGACCTGGCCGTTGGCGTTGATCAGCGGGCCGCCGGAGTTTCCGGGGTTGAGCGCGGCGTCGGTCTGGAAGGCCTTGTAGGTGGTGCTGCTGCCGCTGGTGGACTGCGGGGCGGTGCCGCGCAGGCCGGGCAGGAAGGGGAGGCCGAACCCGCCGTTGTTGCTGGTGCTGCCTTCGTCGAGCTGGACGGTGACGTCGCGGTTCTCGGCGCTGATGATGCCGGAGGTGACGGTGCCGGTGAGGCCGTCGGGGTTGCCGATGGCGACGACCGGGTCGCCGATGGCCACGGTGGAGGAGTCGCCGAGGACGGCGGGGGTGAGGTTCTTCGCGCCGGTCGCGGTGATCACGGCGACGTCGAGGGCCTTGTCGGTGCCGGTGACGGTGGCCTGGGCGGTGGAGCCGTCCTTGAAGGTGACGGTGATCCGGCCGCCGGCGGTCGCGGTGTCGATCACGTGGTAGTTGGTGAGGATCCGGCCGTCGGTGTCGAGGACGACGCCGGTGCCGGTGGCGGTGCCGTTGCCGGTCCTGACGGTGATCTGGACGGTGCTGGGCGAGACGGCGGCGGCGATGGCGGCCACGTCGGCGCTGCCGTCGGAGCGGGCGGAGACCGGGCTGGCGGTGGTGCCGACACGGTTGTCGGAGCCGTGCCGGTCGGTGGCGACCAGGCCGCCGGTGACCCCGCCGAGGACGGCGGCGATCGCGGCGACGGCGGTGACCAGGACGAGCCGGCCGCGCAGCAGTCCGCGCCGGGCCCGGCTGCCGTGGTCGCCGGGGCCGTCGGGGGAGCCCGGCCCGAGGATCGTGGGCGGCTCGGGCGGGGTGGGCGGGGGCGGCGGCGGGCCGTCGAAGACGCCGCCGGAGTGGTCCTCGCGGTAGCCGTACCCGGCCGGGCCGGTGGCGTCGGGGCCGCCGGTGGCCGGGCCGCTGCCGAGCACGGTGCCCTCGATCACCCGGGGCTCCTGGGCCCGGTGCGGGTCGTGCTGCGCGTGCTGCTGGCCGTCCTGCGCGTACTCGTACTGCGAGTACTGCGAGTACTGCGCGTCGGGCTGGTACCGCGCGTAGGGCTGGTACGGGTCGTACTGCTCGTCGGGGTGCCGCTGCTGTTCGCTCATGCCGACCAAGCTCTGCCCGGTGCATGAGGACTTCATGAGAACGGGCTCAGAACGGGGAGAGAAGCCCGTTCGATTCTCATAAAGCCTGGTCAGCCCGCCTGTCGGCCGGAACCGGCTACTCCGGTACGGACCGGCCCGGGGCGGGGCCGTCGCAGCCGCAGGAGCGGCGGATGACCAGCCGGGACGGGAAGGTGCGGACCCGTTCGGTGTCCGAGCCGGGCACCATCAGCGAGTCGTCCAGCACCAGGTCCACCGCGGCCCGGGCCATCGCGTCGCGGTCGGAGGCGACGGTGGTCAGCGGCGGGTCGGCGAGCGCGGCCTCCGGCACGTCGTCGAAGCCGGCCACCGCGAGGTCCTCCGGGACCCGCAGGCCGACCTCGCGGGCGGCCCGCAGCACGCCGATCGCCTGGTCGTCGGTGGAGCAGAAGATCGCCCGCGGCCGGTCCGGCGAGCCGAGCACGCCGAGCGCGACCTCGTAGGCGCCGTAGCGGTGGAAGGGCGCGTCGATCAGGTACGGCTCGCTGGGGACGCCGTGCGCGTCCATGGCGCGCTGCCAGCCCTCGACGTGGTCGATGACCGGGTCGCCGGGAGCGGGGGACTCGACCGGGCCGCCGAAGCAGGCCACGTACGGGTGCCCGTGCACCTCCAGCAGGTGGCGCACGACGGCCTCGGCGCCCGCGACGTCGTCGGTGACCACCGCGACGTCGTCGATCGCCTCGGGGCGGCGGTGCAGCAGCACCACCTTGGCGCCCTCCATCGCGGCGAACTCCTCGGCGGCGCGCTGCGAGGGGCCCTGGCTGACCAGGATCAGGCCGGAGACCCGCATCCCGAGGAAGGCGCGGACGTAGTGCACCTCGCGGTCGTCCACGTAGTCGGAGTTGCCGATCAGCACGAGCTTGCCGCGCTCGGAGGCGGCGCGTTCCACGGCGTGCGCCATCTCGGCGAAGAAGGGCTGGCGGGCGTCCGGGACGACCATGCCGATCAGGTTGGTGCGGCGGGAGGCCATCGCCTGGGCGACGCTGTTCGGCCGGTAGCCGAGCTGCTCGATCGCCGCGAGGACCTTCTCCCGGGTCGCGGGCGCGACCGGGCGCGGCCCGTTGTTGATGACGTAGCTGACGACCGCGGTCGAGGTACCAGCCAGCCGGGCTACATCGTCGCGCGTCACTTTGGCCACGGGGGGAGTCTACGCGTGTGGCCTCCGGGGCGGCAGTGGGGTCCGGGGCCCCGTTCGGCAGGCCGACGGGCCTCTCCGGGAGGAACCGGACAAGCCGGGCGGGGGACGGCCCGCCCGGCTCCGGAGCGCTGTCCGGCAGGCCCGGACTCAGGCGTCCAGGGGGGTGGCGGGGCGCTGGGCGAGCTCCGGCCGCTCGCCCTTCTCGGGCTTCTCCGGGACGACGAAGCGGTAGCCGACGTTGCGCACGGTGCCGATCAGCTGCTCGTGCTCCACGCCGAGCTTGGCGCGCAGCCGCCGGACGTGCACGTCCACGGTCCGGGTGCCGCCGAAGTAGTCGTAGCCCCAGACCTCCTGGAGCAGCTGCGCCCGGGTGAAGACCCGGCCGGGGTGCTGTGCGAGGTACTTGAGCAGCTCGAACTCCTTGAACGTGAGGTCGAGCGCCCGGCCCTTGAGCTTGGCGGAGTAGGTGGCCTCGTCGACCGAGAGGTCGCCGTTGCGGATCTCCATCGGGCTGTCGTCGGTGACGACCTGGAGCCGGCCGAGCGCGAGTCGCAGCCGGGCCTCGACCTCGGCCGGGCCGGCGGTGTCCAGCAGGACGTCGTCGATGCCCCACTCGGCGGTGACGGCGGCCAGGCCGCCCTCGGTCACCACCAGGATCAGCGGGCAGCCGATGCCGGTGGAGCGCAGCAGCTGGCAGAGGCTGCGGATCTGCGGCAGGTCACGCCGGCCGTCGACCAGGATGACGTCCGCGCTGGGGGTGTCCACCAGGGCGGCGCCCTCGGCGGGAGCCACCCTGACGTTGTGCAGCAGCAGTCCGAGGGCGGGCAGCACCTCGGCGGAGGGTTGCAGCGCATTGGTGAGGAGGAGGAGAGAACTCATGCCCGGTGGTCCCCTTTCCGGGTCGTCGCGGTCGCGTTACGGCTGCCGCCACAGCCGGATGGCGCACGTGCTGAGGGGGAGGGGAGGACGACGGTCGGCCGCGGCGAACCGAGGGAGCGGACGGCGTGCAGGGCGCGACGGCGGGCTCGCCGGGGGTCCCGCAACCCCTGGCGCACCGTTTCTGCCCTGTTCATCACCGCGAACCCTCCGGTCTGGTCCGGTGCCGGGTGGCGGCCCGGTGCCGGTGGCGGTGCCCCGGCCGGCCGGGGCACGTCGTTGTGCCGCGTCAGGCGGGGCGGTCCTGCTGCGCGCCGGGGGTGGGCCGACGAATCGCACGAACGTCCGTACTGGCGTCCTGAAAGCACAAAAGGACCCGGGGGCGACTCTGCCCGGATCCCTCTTGGTGGTCGAGGATAGCCGACCGGCTCCGCCGCCGGGAGTGCGGGAATCCGGCGGTTCGCCCAATTCGGGCGTGCGCCGGGTGAGGCTGGACACAGCTTCGAGCGCCGGTCCGGCGCCGCGCGGGGGGCGGACCGGCGGGAGGCCGGCGCGTTCCCCGGGTCCGGCCCGGCCAGGGCGATTGCCGCTCGTGGCGGCGGACACGCCATCATGGGGGCGCACATCGAAGGCGCTGTTCGGATCCATCGTTCGGGTGGTCGGGCGGCCGTCGCGGTGGCGAGCCGGACCGGGGCACCGGGACCGGGCGAGGACGACGAGAAGGGGTGGCCCGATGGGCGCGACCACCGAGCCCGCGAGCGGCGCCCGGGTGCGCGGGACGATCCGCTACTGGGCGGCGGCGAAGTCCGAGGCCGGGCTGGCCGAGGAGCCGTACGAGGCGGCGACCCTGGCCGAGGCGCTGACGGCGGCCAGGGAGCGGCACGCCGACCGGCCGGCGTTCGTCCGGCTGCTCGGGCACTGCTCGTACCTGGTCGACGGGGCCCAGGTGGGCGGCCGCGACCACGCGACCGTCGTCCTGACCGAGGGCGGGACGGTGGAGGTCCTCCCCCCGTTCGCGGGAGGGTGAGCGGCGTGACGGACATGAACAACCCGAACGACCCGAACCGCGGCGGCTACGGCGAGTGGCCGCAGCAGCCCCACCAGCCCCAGCCTCAGCCCCAGCAGGCCCAGCCCCACCAGCCCCACCCTCACCAGCCCCACCCTCACCAGCAGCAGCCGTACCCGCCGCAGGCAGAGCAGCACCCCCAGCCGCAGCAGTACTTCCCGCCGCAGCAGCCCGGCCGGCCCGGCCACCAGCCGCCGTACGGCTACCCGGCGGACGACGCGGCGGCGACCGCGGTGCTGCCGGCGGTGCCCGCGTTCGACGACGCGGCCGCGACCACGCTGCTGCCGCCGGTGCCGGCCCTGGACGACGCCGAGGCGACGACGCTGCTGCCGCCGGTGGTGGCCCTGGACGACGCCGAGGCGACGACGCTGCTGCCGCCGGTGGTGGTGTCCGGTGCGATGCCGGTCGCGCCGCACCAGCCCCGGCAGCATCAGCAGCCGCAGCAGTCGTTCCAGCAGCCCCAGCATTCCTTCCAGCAGCAGCAGCCGCAGCCTGCCCAGCAGCCCCAGCAGCCCCAGCAGCCCCAGCAGTCGCGGCAGCAGCGGCGTCGGCAGCCGGAGCAGCCGGTACAGCCTCAGCCGGACCCGACGATCCAGCTCCAGCAGCCGCCGAGGCCGCGGGCCCGGCACGCGGCCCCCGCGCCGCAGTCGGCTCCCGCACCGCAGCCGGCCCCCGGGCAGCAGCCGGCGGAGGCCTTCGATCCGCCGACCATGACGCTCAAGCGCCCGATGGTCCCCGGCCCGCCGGGCCAGGCCGGGGCCCCCGGCCCGCTGGGCGTCCCCGCCGCGGCGCCGTTCGCACCCGTCCCGCCGCGGCCCGCGCCGCCCGCGGGCCCGCGCGGCCGGACCGGCTCGCCGATCATCGACCCGGGCCTGCAGCCGGCCCTGATCACCGCCGGCGCGGCGGCGCTGCTGGCCGGCGGTGCCGCGCTCGGGCAGGTCGCGCTGGCCCTGGTGGTCGCGCTGCTCCAGCTGCTGACGGCGGCCGGCTGGTTCCGGCTGAACGGCATGTGGCCGGCCCGGCAGGGCATCCTGCTCGCCGCGCTGGCCGGTTTCACCGCGGACGTGGCGGTGCTGCTGGCGGACTCCGACGGCGGCGTGGCGGCCGTGGTGGGCACCCTGGGCGGCTTCTTCCTGCTCGTCCTGGTGCTGCAGACGTTCCGTCCGTCGGACCCGAAGGAGCGGTTCTACGCGCTGACCGTGCTCGGCTCGGCCACCGTGGTGACGGTGCTGTGCACCACGCTGCTGCTGGCCGACTGGGTGCCGGCCGCGGTGGGCGCGGTGGCGCTGGCCACCCTGCTGGCCGCGGCGCCGCTGCCCGGGCCGAAGCAGCTGGGCCCGGTGCTGGGCCTGGCCGCGGCGGTGGTGCTGGGCCTGCTGGTCGGGGCGCCGGTGGCGCTGGGCGCGCTGGCCGGGCTGGGTGCGCTGGTCGGCCGCCGGGTCGCGGCGTACGACTTCCCGTCCCGCTTCGTGCACATGACGGCGGGCGTGGCGCTGCCGCTGGCGGTGGCCGCGCCGCTGATCTGGATCGCCACCGAGCTGCTGGCCTGACCGTTCCGCCGGGTCGTCGCCAGGTCGGATTCCGGCCCCGGAACCATGTTCCGGGGCCGGACGTCGTACGGTCGTGCGAGGGCGGACGTGTCCCGCGTCCGCCGCGGAACGGCGAACGACCCGCGGCGCACCACCCACGGTGAACCACCCACGGCGCACCACCCACGGTGAACCACCCACGGCGAACGATTTCGGCGACGAACGACCACAGCGAACGACGACCACAGCGAGCGGCGACGACGGGGGACACGATGCGCGGATGGCTGAAGGCCACGATCGGCCTGGCGGTGCTCTCCGGCCTGCTGCTGGGGGCCGACCGGATCGCGGTGGGCGTGGCCGAGGACGAGGCCGCGGACCGGATCGTGAAGAGCGGCCGGATGAGCCAGCGCCCGGACGTCTCGATCGAGGGCTTCCCGTTCCTCACCCAGGTGCTGTCGAAGAAGCTGGACGACGTCCGGATCTCCTCCGACGGCCTGACCGTCGGCGACGGCGGCCACCGGGTGGCGCTGCACTCGTTCGAGGCGCGGCTCTCCGGCGTCAAGGTCAGCGACAGCATGAGCAACGCCATGGTGGACAGCGGCACCGGCAGCGGGGTGATCTCCTACCAGGACCTCGGGCAGCTGCTGCCGCCGGCCTCCCAGCTGCTGCACGGGGCCAAGCTGCCGGTGGGCGGCAACTCGCGGCTGACCCTGGCCTACGCCGGTCCGGGCAAGGTCAAGGCCTCACTGGGGCCGGTCGCGATCGGCGAGGGCACCGTGCACAACAAGGGGAACACCGTCACGGTGGACGGCTTCCGGCTGAGCTCGCTGGCGGGGATGGTGGCCGGTGCGACCGGTCAGCAGCTCGAGCCGATGAGCTTCATCCTGGACACGCTGCCGGCCGGGCTGAAGCTGGCCGACAAGGAGGGCGGCGGTGGTGTGACGCCGCTGCCGGAGGGCCTCCAGCTGTCCTTCGACGGCAAGGACGTCAAGCTCCTGGGCTGATCCCCGGCCCGGTGGCGGTCCCGCTTCCTGATCCCGCCTTCCGATCCCGCTTTCCGATCCCGCTTTCCGATCCCGGCCGCCGGGCCGTTCCCGGTGCCGCCGAATCGTTCCGCTCCGCGAGACGCGCTGTCCAGCGCGGACCGCGGAGCGGTGCCGTTTCCGCCCCGTGGGTGCCGTCGGAGGGCCTCCGGGCGGGCCCCGGTAGGCCGATCCGGGGCAGAATCCCACCATGCGGCTGTTTGGATCCCACCATTCGATACGCTGATGACAGCGGGCCTCCGGTGTCCCTAGCATCGTCGGCATGAAGCGACAGACGGACCTCACGAAGCGGCGGGCGGTAGACCTGTGCCGCGTGGCCGCCTGTCTGTGTCGAATGCGCTGACTCGGCGCCCCGGCTGGGCAGTTGACGCCCGCCGCCGATCTTCCCGGCGATCGCGCCCGGCTCTGTGAGCGGGTGGCCGCCGATGTACTCCGCAGTTCACCGCCCGGCCGCGCCGGTCCGCCCGTCGTCCCATCATTCGGACAGGATTTCGGACCGCACCCATCCGGGCCCCTGCAGCACCCTCCTGAGCAGCACCTTCCGCACAACCGCCCTCGGATGGAGAACACCACCATGAGCCGCAGCGACGTCCTGGTCGACGCCGACTGGGTCCAGGCCCACCTGGACGACCCGAAGGTCGTGATCGTCGAGGTCGACGAGGACACCTCCGCGTACGAGAAGAACCACATCCGCAACGCCGTCCGGATCGACTGGAAGCAGGACCTCCAGGACCCGGTCCGCCGCGACTTCATCGACCAGGCCGGCTTCGAGGCGCTGCTCAGCGCCAAGGGCATCGCCAACGACCACACCGTGGTCCTGTACGGCGGCAACAACAACTGGTTCGCCTCGTACGCCTACTGGTACTTCAAGCTGTACGGCCACGGCGACGTCCGCCTGCTGGACGGCGGCCGCAAGAAGTGGGAGCTGGACTCCCGCGACCTGGTCGCCGAGGTGCCGGCCCGCGCCGCCACCGAGTACACGGCGCAGGCCGCCGACTCCTCGATCCGCGCCTTCCGCGACGACGTGATCGCCGCCATCGGCAACCTGAACCTGGTCGACGTCCGCTCGCCCGACGAGTTCTCCGGCAAGCTGCTGGCCCCGGCCCACCTCCCGCAGGAGCAGTCGCAGCGCCCCGGCCACGTGCCGAGCGCCCGCAACATCCCGTGGGCCAAGAACGCCAACGACGACGGCACCTTCAAGAGCGACGACGAGCTCAAGGCGCTGTACGAGGCCGAGGGCATCGACCTGGCGAAGGACACCATCGCCTACTGCCGCATCGGCGAGCGCTCCGCGCTCACCTGGTTCGTGCTGCACGAGCTGCTCGGCCAGGAGAACGTCAAGAACTACGACGGCTCGTGGACCGAGTACGGCAGCCTGGTCGGCGTGCCGATCGAGCTCGGCAGCAACTGAGCCCCGGCTCAGCCCGTAAGTCAGAAGGGAAGTACAGACATGTGCGGTGCGAAGGCCGGCGGCCCGGACCTGGCAGGAGTTGACGTGGCGAACGAGACGATCATCCAGGGTTCGGTGACCCGCGACGGTGAGCCGGTCAACGGCTACGTCCGGCTGCTGGACGAGGGCGGCGAGTTCACGGCCGAGGTGCCCACCTCGGCGACCGGCCAGTTCCGGTTCTTCGCCCGCCCGGGCAAGTGGACCCTGCGCGCGCTGGTGCCAGGCCAGACCGTGGACCGCCAGGTGGTGGCCTCCCAGGGCACCGCCGTCGAGGTCGCGATCGCGGTCTGACCGGAGCCGCGAAGCTTCCGGACCACCCCGAGGGCCCCTGCCGTGCAGGGGCCCTCGGCCGTACCGTGGAGGGGTGCAGGCAAGGCGGCGGCGTCGCTACTACTTCGCCATGATGGGCGTGTGCCTGGGCCTGTTCGTCATGGCCTGGGGCGTGGTGCGGTTCTTCTCGGTCGGCGCGGCGATCGGCATGTGCGTGGTCGCGATGGTCATCCCGCCCGCCGCCGCGGTGTTCGCCAACAAGCGCGACCCCGAGGACGACTGGTGGGACGACCCGCGCTGGGAGGACCCGAAGTGGGACGAGCCCGGCCACGACCGGGACCGCCCCGACCACGAGCAGCGCCCGTAGCCCCGCCCGGCCCGGAAGCGCCGGCGGGCCCCAGTCGACGGGCCCCAGTCGACGGGCCCCAGCCGGTGGGCCTCAGGCAGCGGGCCTCAGAGGGTGGACGTCAGACGGCGGACGTCAGTACACGAGCGCCTGGACGCCGTCCGCCATGATCTCGCTGACGAAGACCTGGGCGCCCGCGATGCGGACGCCCTCGACGGTGTCCTTCTGCTCGATCCCGCGCCGGGCCGCGCACTGGGTGCAGAGCGTCACCGAGCCGGCCGCCAGGATCGACTCCAGCAGGTCCGGCAGCGGCGCCGCGTGCGGCAGTTCGAACTCCGCCGCCCGGCCCGGCAGCGCGAACCAGGAGGACTCCCCGGTCAGCCAGAGCGAGACCTCGATCCCGCTGGCGACGGCCACCGCCGCCACCGTGAACGCCTGCGAGCACCGCTCCGGCGCGTCCGCCCCTGCGGTGACCTTGATGACCAGTTTCTTCGACATGGCGCCACCTTAGAGGTCCCGCCGCTCCCGCCGTCCGGCATCTCCGGAACCCTTGGGCAAAGCTTGGGCAGCCGCCGGAAGACGGCGCGAAGCGCGACGTGGTGGGGCTCACCGCGACCGGCCGGAACCCGGCCGATAGAGTAAGCGGAGCACAATCCACCACACTGTCGCCGCCTGGGAGCCACCCGTGTCCGGTCTGGAAATCTTCTTCGACGGTCTGCTGGCCCTCATGGCCGTGCTGATCACCTGGTTCGCCATCTTCTCCGTGATGAAGCTGTACCAGGGCCAGCGCTGAGCCTGCCGTACGGTTGAGGCAGGCCCACACCGACGAGAACAGCGACCAGGAACATGATCGAGATCCCCTCTGACCTCCACAAGGACGTCGTCCCGCTCGCCTTCCTCCTCGGCACCTGGGAGGGCGCGGGAGTCTTCGCCCCTCTCCCGGATGAAAGCGGCCCAGGCACGGAGAAGTGCAACTTCGGCCAGGAGATCGTGATCCGCCACGACGGCCGCCCCTTCCTGGAGTTCCGCTCCCGCACCTGGGTGCTGAACAGCGAGGGCGAGAAGGTCCGTCCGCTGGAGAACGAGCACGCGTTCTGGCGCATCACCAGTAACCACGACGGCACCAGCGGTGCCCGGGGGATCGAGATCTCCTCCGTCCGTGACGACGGCACGGTCGAGATCTGGTACGGCGAGCTGGCCGACGGCAAGCCCCAGGTCGACGTCTCCACCGACGCCGTCGCCCGGATCGAGGGCTCCCCGGAGTACTCGGGCGGCAAGCGGCTGTACGGCTTCGTCAACGGCGAGCTGCTCTGGGTCGGCGAGAAGGCCGCCCCGAACGTGCCGCTGCGCCCGTACATGTCCGCGCAGCTGAAGAAGGTGCTCAGCCCGGCCCAGCTGATCAAGGACATCAACGACCTGCCGGACGACGGCATCGCCTTCTTCAAGTAGGCCGCCGGTTCACGTGGGCCGCCGGTTCAGGTAGGTCGCCGGTCCACGTAGGCCGGTGGCGCGACCGGTCGCACGACCGGCACTTCCGTGCACGAGGTAGGGACCGGCCCGCGGCCGGTCCCTACACTTGCCTCAGGACCCCCGACCATTGGCAGGGACGAGTACCGTGGCGGACACCGGCACCACCGACTGGCAGCTCTCCGGCGACTGGCACCTCTCCGACGACTGGAAGGCCGACCTGCGCGAACGCGGGTACCGGCTCACCCCGCAGCGCCAGCTCGTGCTGGAGGCCGTCGACGAGCTCGACCACGCCACCCCCGACGACATCCTCTGCCACGTCCGCCGGACCGCCAGCGGCGTCAACATCTCCACCGTCTACCGGACCCTGGAGCTGCTGGAGGAGCTGGGCCTGGTCTCGCACGCCCACCTCGGCCACGGCGCCCCGACCTACCACCTGGCCGGCCGCCACCACCACCTGCACCTGGTCTGCCGGGACTGCGAGAAGGTCACCGAGACCGGTACCGAGATCGCCCAGCCGCTGATCGACAGCCTGCGCGAGCGGCACGGCTTCGACACCGACCTCAAGCACTTCGCCATCTTCGGCCGCTGTGCCGACTGCGCCGCCGAGGCCGCCGGGGACCGGTCGTAAGCTGGCCGGTATGACCGGTCTGAAGAGCCCGCTGCTTTCCCTGCCCGGAGCCGTCCCCGCCGAGGGGGCCGACGAGGGGGTCGCCGCCCACTACGGCGACATCTTCCGCGAGCAACGCGCCCTGTCGCAGGGCGCCGGCTTCGTCGACCTCTCGCACCGCGGCGTGGTCACCGTGACCGGCCCGGACCGGCTCTCCTGGCTGCACCTGCTGCTCACCCAGCACGTCAGCGAGCTGCCGCCGCAGCAGGCCGCCGAGGCGCTGGTGCTCTCCCCGAACGGGCACGTCGAGCACGCGCTCTACCTGGTCGACGACGGCACCACCACCTGGGCGCACGTCGAGCCGGGCACCCAGGAGGCGCTGGTGGCCTACCTGGACGGCATGCGGTTCTTCTACCGGGTGGAGGTCGCCGACGCGACCGCCGAGTACGCCGTGGTCCACCTGCCGGCCGGCTCCACCGCTTCGGTCGAGGGCGCCGCCGCCGTCCGCGAACTCCCGTACGGGCGTGACCTGTTCGTGCCGCGCGGCGAGCTGGAGCGGCTCACCGCCGGGTTCGGCCCGGCGGCCGGGGTCTGGGCGTACGAGGCGCTGCGGATCGAGGGCCACCGGCCCCGGCTGGGCTTCGAGACCGACCACCGGACCATCCCGCACGAGGTGGACTGGCTGCGCACCGCCGTCCACCTGCAGAAGGGCTGCTACCGCGGCCAGGAGACCGTCGCCCGGGTGCACAACCTGGGCCGGCCGCCGCGTCGGCTGGTCTTCCTCCACCTGGACGGCACCGAGGAGTCGCTGCCCCCGCACGGGACCGAGGTGCGGCTGGCCACCGACCCGGACGGGCGGGCGCTGGGCTTCGTGACCTCCTCGGCCCGGCACCACGAGCTGGGGCCGATCGCGCTGGCGATCGTGAAGCGGAACGTTCCGGTGGACGCCGTGCTGCTGGCCGGGACGGTGCCCGGCACCCAGGACGTGATCGTCCCGCAGTAGCGGGCGGGCGGAAGGGGCCGCTCAGACCTCGACGAGGACGGTGAACGGGCCGTCGTTCACCAGCGCCACCTGCATGTCGGCGCCGAACCGGCCCGTCTCCACCTTGGCGCCCAGTGCCCGCAGCTGCGCCACCACCTCGTCCACCAGCGGCTCGGCGACGGGGCCGGGGGCGGCGGCGTTCCAGGTGGGGCGGCGCCCCTTGCGGGCGTCGCCGTAGAGCGTGAACTGGCTGATCACCAGCAGCGGGGCGCCGAGGTCCGAGCAGCTCTGCTCGACGCCCTCCTCGTTCGCGGGCAGCAGCCGCAGCGTCCAGAGCTTGCGGGCCAGCTGGGCGGCCTTCGCGGGGGTGTCGTCGTGGGTGGCGCCGACCAGGACGCAGAGCCCCGGCCCCTCGATCGCGCCGACGGTCTCACCGGCCACGGTCACCCGGGCCTCGGTCACTCGCTGCACCACTGCTCGCATGCCGCCATTGTGCCGGAGGGCCGTACGGCCCCCGGAGGGCCCCTGGGGGCCCGTATCCGCCGCATCCGCGCCCCCTGCGCACCCGTCGCGCCCCCGAGCCGGTGGCGGCCCCGTGCGTCCGCCCTCTCCCCGCCCCCGCGCACCCCCCCCGCACCCGCCGTGCTCCCGGGTCCGCGCCGCACCCGTCCCGTACGCCCCGGCGGCCTCCTTCGCCGCCCCCTCAGCCGCCGCCCCGGGGCGCACACCAGGGGCGCGTACAGCGGCTGTGCACGCCCTGGGGTGCGCGCCTGCGCTGAATCGGGCGCCGCTCTCCCTGCGGAAAGGTCCGGTCATATCAGCCACCCCTGTTCGCCAGGGGGCCGTTCGGGTGCACGGGCGGTGCGCGTGCGCCGGGCGGGGTGGCACGCTGGTGGACCGTACGAAGGGTCCGGGGCGCCAGGAGGTCCGCCGCGCCGGGCCGGGTTCGGCCGGGCGGTCGAGCCGGTGGGTCAGGCGTCCGGCAGCACCGCCCCGGTGGGCGGTCGCGGCACGTGACCGGAGCCTCCGGGGTACCCGGGGCGTGCCGGTGGACGGGACGCGCGGCCCGTCGGGGGACGGGCCGGACCGGCGGCAGGGACGGGGCGCCGCGAGCGGGCGGGATCGGACGACGTCAGGTGGTTGGGTGATGGACGCGAGCAGCGCGGCGCGGGACCGGTCCGGGCCGGCGGTGCGGGCCCCCGGGGGTTCGCACGGCCCGGTGGCGGGTGCTGGTGACGAGCCCGACCTGGAACGGCTGGGTCTGGAGCAGCTGCGGGTGCTGCGCCGGGAGACCCTGGAGCAGGAGGCCGACCTGTCGTACCTGCGGCGGCTGCTGCACGGGCGGATGGACATCCTGCGCGCCGAACTCGACCGGCGGCCCGGCGTGGGCCCGGTCCGTACGGCCGACCCGTCCGGCTCCGATCCGCTCCCCGGCGACCTGCTGGACCGGCTGCCGGCCATCCTGACCGACGCGCCCTCCACCGTGCGGCGCTCGGCCCGGCACGTCACCCTCGGCCCGCCGCGCACCCAGGAGTCCCGGTTGGAGGCGGACGCCCTGATGGGCGACGTCCAGCTCGCCGACCTGGCGGCGCACCCGGCCGAGGAGCTGCTGGCCGCGCTGGAGCGGCTGCGGGCGCACGAGCGGGAGGTGTCCGGGCGGCGCCGGCTGCTGCTGCGCACGGCCGACGGTTGCAGTGCCGAGATCACCCGCAGGTACCGTGATGGGGAAGCACGGGTCGACGACCTGCTCGCAGGGGGGCCGCTCTGACCGGGTGAGTCGCCGCGGGCGGTGGGCCCTGCTCCCGCCCGGCCCACCCTCGCCCCGGAAGGCTCACCCGCCATGTCCCTGCCCGCCACCGCGCCCGTTCTCGCCGAGGTCGTGCGCTCCGGTTTCGTCGAGGGCCGCCACCACGGCTCCCTGGTGCTGCTCGCGGCCGACGGCTCGGTCGAGTTCGCGCTCGGTGACCCGGACGCCCCGGTCTTCCCGCGGTCGACCGCCAAGCCGTTCCAGGCGGTGGCCACGCTGCGGGCCGGGCTGGCGATCGAGGGCGCGATGCTGGCGCTGGCGGCCTCCAGCCACTCCGCAGAATCGTTTCACCTCGATGGTGTCCGAAGCATCCTCGGCTCCGCCGGGCTCGACGAGTCGGCCCTGCGCACCCCGGCCGACCTGCCGCTGGACGACACCGAGGCGGAACTGCTGCTCGCCGCCGGCGGCGGGCGCGCCCCGATCCTGATGGACTGCTCCGGCAAGCACGCCGGCTGGCTGGCCGCCTGCACGGCCAACGGCTGGGACACCGCGAGCTACCTCGACCCGGCCCACCCGATCCAGCGGCTGGCCCGTGAGGCCCTGGAGGAGGCCACCGGGGAGACCGCCGCGCACGCCGGGGTGGACGGCTGCGGCGCGCCGCTGCTGGCCGTGTCGCTGACCGGGCTGGCCCGCGGCTACCGCGGCCTGGTGCTGGCCGCGGAGGGCACCGAGCCGCGCCGCGTCGCCGACGCGATGCGCGCCCACCCCGAGTACGTGGCCGGCACCCGCCGGGCCGACACCTGGCTGATGCGGGCGGTGCCGGGCGCGCTGTCCAAGATGGGCGCCGAGGCCGTCCAGGTGGTCGCCCTGCCGGACGGCCGGGCCCTGGCCTTCAAGATCGAGGACGGCGCCGAGCGGGCCCGCGGCCCGGTCCTGGCGGCCGCGCTGCGCCGGCTCGGGGTGACCGGGGCGGAGGAGACCGTCGAGCGGATAGGCGCCGCCCCGCTGCTCGGCGGCGGGGTGCCGGTCGGCGGGGTGCGGGCGGCCTTCTAGGGCGTTTCCGCCGGACACGCCCCAGGACCGAGGCGGTCGGCGGCCGCCCGTCCGGGTGCGGGCGGACCCGGGCCGGTGCACGGTGGACCGGGGGCCGTCGCACAGCTGAGGAGTCCGCCATGACCGACCATGTGTACCGGGTGACCGAGATCGTCGGGTCCTCGACCGAGAGCGTCGACGCCGCGATCCGCAACGGGGTGGAACGGGCCTCCCGGACGCTGCGCAACCTCGACTGGTTCGAGGTCTCGCAGGTCCGGGGCCACCTGGAGGAGGGCCGGATCAAGCACTACCAGGTGTGCATGAAGGTCGGCTTCCGGCTGGAGGACTGACCGGGCCCGGAAGCCCACCCAGGCCCGGAAGCCCGCCCGGGCCCGGTGTTCCACCCGGGCCCGGGCGACCCGCGGCGCCGGCTCCCGGTGGCGCGGATCCGCGTCATGCCGACGGGTGTCGGCAAACCGTCCCGCCTCCGGACACGACGGAGGCCGGGGCCCGCGGAGCAATCCGCGAACCCCGGCCCCGGGCTGTCCCGACCTGCCTCGAACCGTCCTCGATCGAATGAGATCGGAACGACGGCTCAGTGGCCGCCCTGCTCCGCCAGACGCTTGATCGAAGCGGTGACCTCGGCCTCGGCCTCGGCGCGGCCGACCCAGTTGGCGCCCTCGACGGACTTGCCCGGCTCCAGGTCCTTGTAGACCTCGAAGAAGTGCTGGATCTCCAGGCGGTCGAACTCCGACACGTGGTGGATGTCGCGCAGGTGCTCCCAGCGCGGGTCGGTCGCCGGGACGCAGAGCAGCTTGTCGTCGCCGCCGGCCTCGTCGGTCATGTGGAACATGCCGATGGCGCGGCACTTGATCAGGCAGCCCGGGAAGGTCGGCTCGTCCAGGATGACCAGGGCGTCCAGCGGGTCGCCGTCCTCGCCGAGCGTGCCCTCGACGTAGCCGTAGTCGGCCGGGTAGCGGGTCGAGGTGAAGAGCATCCGGTCGAGCCGCAGACGGCCGGTCTCGTGGTCGACCTCGTACTTGTTACGAGAGCCCTTCGGGATTTCGATAAGGACGTCGAACTCCAACGGTTCCTCCAAGGTAGGGACTGACAGAATCCAAGTGTCTCCTACGGGAGTGAGTGCTCGGGAAAGGGGCCGGTCGGTGGGAGCAGGGGGAGGGGCGCCGCGCCGCCGCGGGGGGACGGCCGCGGGGCTGTTCGGGGCGGCGCTGCTGGTGGTCGGTACGGTCCTGACCTCGGGCGGTGCGTACGCGCAGCCGTCCCCGCCGCCGGGCGGGCACAGTGCGGGGCAGGGCGAGGACGAGGACCACGACGGGCAGGGCGGCCGCGACGGGAGGAAGGGCGACCAAGGGAAGGGCGGCGCCGGATCCCGGTCGGACGACGGCCCGATCGCCGCGCCCGGCCGTCGGGCCGGGTCGCCCACCGCCCCCGCGCCCACCGCCCCCGCGCCCACCGGCTCCGCGTCCACCGGTTCCGCCCCCGCCACCGGCGGTGGCGACGCGTCCGGTGCACGCCCGGCCCCCGCACCGGGCGCCGTGCTGGCCGCCGTCGACGGTGCCACGGGGGCCGCCGCCCCCACCCCGCAGGGCCTCCAGCAGGCGCTCGCCGCCGTCCGCGCCGACCAGAGCCTCGGCGAGGTCAACTTCGCCGTCGCGGACGTCGCGACCGGTCAACTCCTGTACGGCTCGGGGGAGAACGCCGCGGCCACCCCCGCCTCCACCACCAAGCTGGCCACCGCGGTCGCGGCCCTGTCCCTCATCCCGGGCGACACCCGGCTGCACACCCGGGTGGTCCGGGGTGCGGACCCGGGCACGATCACCCTGGTCGGCGGCGGCGATCCGACGCTCACCGCGCTGCCCGCCGACCAGGTGCAGATCGGCGGACAGCCGGCCGACGCCGACACCGCCCCCGCCTCGCTGGACCTCCTCGCCCGGCAGACCGCCGAGAGCCTCCGGAACCTCGGCCTCACGACGGTCCAGCTGGACTACGACCTGTCGCTGTACGCGGGCAGCCCGCAGCACAGGAACCACGACGGTCAGAACATCGCCCTGGTGGTCCCGCTGATGGTGGACGAGGGCAAGGTGGACCCGAAGAGCCGGGAGGACGCGCCGGACCGGGTCGCCAACCCGGCGGCCGCGGCCGCCGACACCTTCGCCGCTCTGCTCAACGCCCGCGGCATCACCGTGACGGGCAAGCCCAAGCCCGCCGCGGCGCCCGCCCCCGCCCCGACCGCCGGCGGCGCGGCTCCCCTCGGCGACGTCTTCTCGCCGACGGTCGCCCGGCTGGTGGAACGCCTGCTGACCACCTCCGACAACCAGCTCGCCGAGGCGATGGCCCGTCAGGTCGCCGTCGCCGCCCACCAGCCGGCGAGTTTCGAGGGCGCCGCGGCCGCCGTCACCCAGGAGCTCACCAGGCTCGGCGTGCCGATGGGCGGCGTGGTCCTCAACGACGGGAGCGGCCTGCACCCGGGCAACGCGATCCCGCCCGCCGTGCTGACCCGGCTCCTCGTGCTGGCCGCCTCCGAGCAGCACCCCACCCTGCGCCCGGTGCTCACCGGCCTCCCGGTCGCCGGCTTCACCGGGACCCTCAACAAGCGCTACGGCTCCGGGTCCGGCGCGGCCGACGCGGCCGGCCTGATCCGTGCCAAGACCGGCACCCTCAACGGCGTCAACACCCTCGCGGGCACCGTCGTCGACGCCGACGGACGGCTGCTCGCCTTCGCCGTCATGACCCGCACCACCGCCCCCGTCGACACCGCGCGCGCCGCCATGGACCGTTTCGCCGGCCGTCTCACCGCCTGCGGCTGCCACTGACCCCGCCCCGGCCGCCGCCGGCCCCCGGCGGGGCCGCCCGCGGTGCCGGGGGCGGGGCGGAGGAGAGGTCTTGGCGGCGGGTGGCTGCCGTTGGTGGTGGGGAGCACGTACGGTGAGGGCATGACGAGCGCGAGTGGCGGTGCTGACATGGTCGACTGGAACCTCGCGGTCGCAACCGCGACCAGGTTGGTGCGGCCGGGTCCGGAAGTGAGCCGGGAGGAAGCGGCGGCGGTGGTCGCCGAGTTGCGCCGGCACGCCCTGGAGGCGGAGGAGCACGTGCGGGCGTTCACCGGCATGCGTTCGTCCAGCCTGTCCCGGGCCGCGGCGACGCCGGTGCTGGTGGTCGACCGGCCCGGCTGGATCCGGGCCAACGTGGCGGGTTTCCGCACGGTCGTCCAGCCGCTGGTGGAGAAGCTCCAGGCGCGCCGGGCGAACGGCGCGGCGGCCGGGGTGTTCGGCGCGGTGGGCGAGAAGGCGACCGGGATCGAGGTCGGGGCGCTGCTGGCGTTCCTGTCGACCAAGGTGCTGGGCCAGTACGAGACCTTCGCCCCGGCGGAGCCCCCGCTGGAGGCGCCGGACAGCCCGGCCGCGCTGTTCGACAAGCCGCGGCTGGGGCCGGACGGTCCCGGGCCGGGCCGGCTGCTGCTGGTGGCGCCGAACATCGTGCACGTCGAGCGGGAGCTGGACGTCGACCCGTCCGACTTCCGGCTCTGGGTCTGCCTGCACGAGGAGACGCACCGGACGCAGTTCACCGCGGTGCCGTGGCTGCGCGACCACATCCAGTCCGAGGTGCAGTCCTTCCTCGCCGAGACGGACGTCGACCCGGGCGCCCTGCTGGAGCGGCTGCGGGACGCGGCGGGCGCGTTCGGCGGCCTGCCGGGCGGCGGCAGCCGGGAGGGCGCCTCCTCGGGGAACCTGCTGGAGATCGTCCAGTCGCCCGCGCAGCGCGAGATCCTCGGCCGGCTGACGGCCGTGATGTCGCTGCTGGAGGGCCACGCGGACGTGGTGATGGACGGCGTCGGCCCGGCCGTGGTGCCGACGGTCGCCGAGATCCGGGAGAAGTTCCAGCAGCGCCGGGACCGCGGTGCCAACCGGCTCGACCTGCTGCTGCGCCGGCTGCTCGGCATGGACGCGAAGCTGCGCCAGTACCAGGACGGCGCGGTGTTCGTGCGCGGCGTGGTGGAGCAGGTCGGCATGGAGGGGTTCAACCGGGTGTGGACCTCGCCGAACACCCTGCCGACCAAGGACGAGATCCACGACCCGGCCGCCTGGGTGGCCCGGGTGGCCCGCTGAGCGGCCCCTGGTGGCGCGGGCGCGCCGTGAGCCGGACGGCAAGCGGCGCGCGTCGGTCAAACCCGCTCGTACGAGTGGTCCAATAGGCCAGACGACGGGTGAAGAAGCGTTTCTTCATTCACCCGAACGTGGGACGGTGGTCGTACCGGGGGCGCGGGTGGCGTAGTGGGTGGCCACTATCTGCCACCATCTGTGAGCGCCCGGTAACAGGGCGCTCATGCGGTACGCGGTTCCCGCCGCGTCCGCCGCGAGTCCTGTCCCCCTCCGTCGAGGAGTCGTCCGCCGTGGGCCCTCACCCCGCTGTCGCCGCGATACGCCTGGCCGTTCGCCGTACGCTCACCGACCTCGCCGCCGAGGCCGGTTCCACCTTCACCGCACCCGTGCGCGAGCCGCGCGAGCGCCCGGCCGGGGTGCCGCTGGTCGGTGCCGCGGTCGGCACCACCCTGATCGGCAACGCCGCGCGCCACCCCTCCGGGCTGCCCCGCACCCCGGCCGCGCCCGGCTCGCCGCTGGTCCTGGTCGCGGTCAGCGGCGGCGCGGACTCGATGGCGCTGGCCATCGCCGCCGCCTTCGAGGCCCCCAAGATCGGGCTGCGGGTCGGCGCCGTCACCGTCGACCACGGCCTCCAGGCCGGCTCCGCCGAGCGCGCCGACCAGGTGGCCGACCGGCTGCGCACGCTCGGCCTCGACCCGGTGGAGGCCGTCCCGGTGCGGGTCGGCCGCGCCGGGGGCCCGGAGGCCGCCGCCCGGGACGCCCGCTACGCCGCCCTGGACGCCGCCGCCGACCGCCACGGGGCGATCGCGGTGCTGCTCGGCCACACCCGGGACGACCAGGCCGAGACGGTGCTGCTGGGCCTGGCCCGCGGTTCCGGCGCCCGCTCGCTGGCCGGGATGCCCGCCCAGAAGGGCCGCTACCGCCGCCCGCTGCTGGAACTGGACCGGGCCGCCACCCGGCAGGCCTGCGCCGCCCAGTCGATCCCGGTCTGGGACGACCCGCACAACTGTGATCCCGCCTACACCCGCTCCCGGGTCCGCCACGAGGTGCTGCCGGTCCTGGAGAAGCACCTGGGCGGCGGAGTGGTCGAGGCGCTGGCCCGCACCGCCCGGCTGTTCCGCGACGACGCCGACGCCCTCGACCAGTGGGCCTCGTTGGCCGAACGCGACCTCCGTACGGGCGACGGCGCCCTGGACGCCGTGAAACTGGCCGAACTGCCGCCCGCGGTGCGCCGCCGGGTGCTGCGCCGGGCCGCGCTGCGGGCGGGCTGTCCGGCCGGGGACCTGTTCGCCCGGCACCTGGAGACGATCGACCTGCTGGTCACCGGATGGCGCGGACAGGGGCCGCTGCACCTACCCGGGGGCGTCGAGGCCACCCGCAGGTGTGGCACGCTGGTCTTTCGGCGGCAGGGCGACTGACGGGCGAGGCATGCCCCTGGGGGAGCCGGCCGCCGGCCACACAGACCCCGAACGTTTGAGGACGTATCCCCGGTGGACCAGAACGACATGGGCGCTGACCTCGCGAAGGTGCTCATCAGCAAGGACGAGATCGACGCCAAGCTCCTGGAGCTGGCCGAGCGCATCGACCGGGACTACGCAGGCAAGGACCTGCTGATCGTCGGCGTCCTCAAGGGGGCCGTGATGGTCATGGCGGACCTCGCCCGGACCCTGCACTCGCAGGTCACCATGGACTGGATGGCGGTCTCCTCGTACGGCATGGGCACCAAGTCCTCCGGCGTGGTGCGGATCCTGAAGGACCTGGACACCGACATCGCCGGCCGGGACGTCCTGATCGTCGAGGACATCATCGACTCCGGTCTGACGCTGTCCTGGCTGCTGGGCAACCTGGGGTCGCGCGGCCCGGCCTCGCTGGAGGTCTGCACCCTGCTCCGCAAGCCGGACGCGGCCAAGGTCGAGATCGACGTGAAGTACGTCGGCTTCGACATCCCCAACGAGTTCGTGGTCGGTTACGGCCTGGACTACGCGGAGAAGCTGCGCAACCTTCCCTTCATCGGCACCCTCGCCCCGCACGTCTACGGCGGCTGAGGGCCCCGTTCGGGCGACGGGCGGGAACAGTGGGCCGTTCCCGCCCGTTGGACCCGGGGGACAAAGAAGCAAAGCCGTGTCGCCGTGCTCCCGCCATGGGTGGGTCGGACTGCGGTACGGTCCAATAAACCGCTCTTCACATGAGCACCAATCGGATGCGCCGCGGCCAACAGACCACCGGCGCCGTTGAGTGGCAGGAGGGACGGGGCGGCAACGCCCCGCATGGATGGACGTCAAGCGATACTTCCGTGCGCCGATCATGTGGATCGTGCTGGCCGTCCTCGCCGTCATCGTACTGATGCAGGTCGTTTCGGACTCGAACGGCTACAAGACGGTGGACACCGGTCAGGTCGTCGCGGCGATCGACGCGCACAACGTCAAGTCGGCGCAGATCACCACCGGTGACTCGAACACGATCAAGATCCAGTTGAAGGACGGCGCCACGCTGCCCAGCGCCGGTACGGGCAAGACCCCGTCCGGCAGCAAGTTCCAGGCCTCGTACATCGGCGACCAGGGCGTCGCCATCGCCGACAAGCTCCAGGCCCAGGTCAACGACAAGGACCAGAGCACGCTCGCCGAGGGCTACACGATCAGCCCCGAGAAGCAGAGCACCTTCGTCAGCCTGCTGCTGTCGATGCTCCCGATCGTGATCATCGTCCTGGTCTTCCTGTTCCTGATGAACCAGATGCAGGGCGGCGGCTCCCGGGTCATGCAGTTCGGCAAGTCCAAGGCCAAGCTGCTCACCAAGGACACCCCGAAGACCACCTTCGCCGACGTCGCCGGCGCGGACGAGGCGGTCGAGGAGCTCCACGAGATCAAGGAGTTCCTCCAGGAGCCGGCCAAGTTCCAGGCCGTCGGCGCCAAGATCCCCAAGGGCGTGCTGCTCTACGGCCCGCCCGGTACCGGCAAGACCCTGCTGGCGCGCGCCGTCGCGGGCGAGGCCGGGGTGCCGTTCTACTCCATCTCCGGCTCGGACTTCGTCGAGATGTTCGTCGGCGTCGGCGCCAGCCGCGTCCGCGACCTCTTCGAGCAGGCCAAGGCGAACGCCCCGGCGATCGTCTTCGTCGACGAGATCGACGCCGTCGGCCGGCACCGCGGCGCGGGCCTCGGCGGCGGCCACGACGAGCGCGAGCAGACCCTCAACCAGCTGCTGGTCGAGATGGACGGCTTCGACGTCAAGGGCGGCGTGATCCTGATCGCCGCGACCAACCGCCCCGACATCCTGGACCCGGCGCTGCTGCGCCCGGGCCGCTTCGACCGCCAGATCGCGGTGGAGCGCCCCGACCTCCAGGGCCGGCTGGACATCCTCAAGGTGCACCAGAAGGGCAAGCCGATCGCGCCCGACGTCGACCTGTCGGCCGTCGCCAAGCGCACCCCCGGCTTCACCGGTGCCGACCTGTCGAACGTCCTCAACGAGGCGGCGCTGCTGACCGCCCGTTCGGACAAGAAGCTGATCGACAACGGCATCCTGGACGAGGCGATCGACCGCGTCGTGGCCGGTCCGCAGAAGCGCACGCGGATCATGTCCGACAAGGAGAAGAAGATCACCGCGTACCACGAGGGCGGCCACGCCCTGGTCGCGGCGGCCTGCCAGTACAGCGACCCGGTGCACAAGATCACCATCCTGTCCCGCGGCCGGGCCCTCGGCTACACCATGGTGCTGCCGGACGAGGACAAGTACTCCACCACCCGCAACGAGATGCTCGACCAGCTCGCCTACATGATGGGCGGGCGCGCGGCGGAGGAGCTGGTCTTCCACGACCCGACCACGGGCGCCTCGAACGACATCGAGAAGGCCACCGCGACGGCCCGGGCCATGGTCACCCAGTACGGCATGACCGAGCGCCTCGGTGCCATCAAGTTCGGCAGCGACAACTCGGAGCCGTTCCTGGGCCGTGAGATGGGCCACCAGCGCGACTACTCGGAAGAGGTCGCCGGGCTGGTCGACGAAGAGGTCAAGAAGCTCATCGACACGGCGCACAACGAGGCCTGGGAGATCCTGGTCGAGAACCGCGACGTGCTCGACAACCTGGTCCTGGAGCTCCTGGAGAAGGAGACCCTGAACAAGGAGCAGATCGCCGAGGTCTTCGCCCCGATCGTCAAGCGCCCGGCCCGGCCGGCCTGGACGGGCTCCGCCCGCCGCACGCCGTCCACCCGGCCGCCGGTGCAGTCCCCGAAGGAGCTGGCGCTCACCAACGGCGCCGCCTCCGGCGAGAGCGCTCCGGTGGACGTCGTGAAGCTCCCGCCGATGCCGGCCGGCGAGCCGCCGACCGAGGGCTGACCTCCCGAATCGCAGGGAATGGATGCCGCGTCACCAGGGTTTGTACCCTGGAGGCGCGGCATCCGTGCTGTTCAGCCAGAGTCTTCCGATACAAAAGCGAGGCCCGCATGATCGACCCGGTGACGTTCGACGGTCCGCCCGCCGTCGGTACCTTCGACCAGAAGCGGGCCGAGAACGCCATCCGCGAGCTGCTGCTCGCCGTCGGTGAGGACCCGGACCGCGAGGGTCTGCTGGAGACCCCGGCCCGGGTCGCGCGGGCCTACAAGGAGATATTCGCGGGCCTGTGGCAGGAGCCCGAGGACGTCCTGACCACCACCTTCGACCTCGGCCACGACGAGATGGTGCTGGTCAAGGACATCGAGCTGACCTCGGTCTGTGAGCACCACCTGGTGCCGTTCCGCGGCGTGGCCCACGTCGGGTACATCCCGTCCCTGAGCGGCAAGATCACCGGGCTGTCCAAGCTCGCCCGGCTGGTCGACGTCTACGCCCGCCGGCCGCAGGTGCAGGAACGCCTGACCAGCCAGGTGGCCGACGCGCTGATGCGGATCCTGGAGCCGCGCGGGGCGATCGTCGTGGTCGAGTGCGAGCACATGTGCATGTCGATGCGCGGCATCCGCAAGCCCGGTGCCAAGACCATCACCTCCTGCGTGCGCGGCCAGCTGCGCGACCCGGCCACCCGCGCCGAGGCGATGAGCCTCATCATCGGCCGCTAAGCGCTCCCGGGCCCGGGAGCGTCGGCCGGCCGGGCGGTGGCCACGGCCGGGCGCTGCTCAGAACACCTCGTGCTCCGCGTGCGGCGGAGCCGGGGTGCCCAGCGCGTTGCGCCGCTCGGGCATCCGCAGGGCGACCATCCGGCGCCAGCCGTAGGCGCGGTCGTACAGGTAGAGCGCGTGCACCCCGAGGGCGACCAGGGCGAGCTGCCAGCGCGGCCAGCGCAGGATCCGGGCCATCCGGGCGGTGACGGCGAGGCCGACGTCCCGGTGGGTGCGGATCTCGCCGCGGGCGCTGGTCTCCAGGGCGTGCCGGATGTACGGGCCGTGGCCCTCGGAGACCAGCCGCAGCAGCTCCTCGTGGCAGTAGGCGAGGTGGTTGTCCTCGTCGGCGGAGATCATCCGCATCGCCCGGCCGAGGTCGGGGTTCTCCCCGTACACCCGGACCAGCTGGCGCATCTGCTCGGCGGCGCGCTGTTCGGTGACCCGGCTGTGCGCGAGGTAGGTGATGATCTCGCGGTCGGTCAGCGGGACGTCGCTGTTCAGCCGCTCGTGCGAGAGGCCGATGCCCTGGCGCTCCAGCAGCATGCAGTAGTCGGCCTCGTCCGGCACGGGCACCTTGGGCAGGCCGCGCTTGTGCAGCAGCTGGGCGAAGATCCGGCCGTGCTTGCGCTCGTCGGCACCGTGCCGGGCGACCTTCGGGGCGAGGACCGGATCCCGGGTGAGCGCGGTGATCCGCTCGTTCTCCCAGCCGCCCTGGTCCTCGCCGTCGGCCGCGATGCTGCAGAACAGCTGGTACGCCTGGTCGTTCCGGTAGATCTCGTCGAAGAGCGAGCGGGTGCTCAGCACGGTGCCTCCTTGCGCGGGTCCGGGGCGGGCCCGGCGGTGACCGCCGGGCGGTCGCGATACGTTCCCCCGGGCCGCCGGCCGTCCGGGCCGACCGGCGGGTAATCACTCACCTGTCCTAGCGGCTGCCCCGGCGCCCGCCCCGGTGCCGGCCCTAGCCCAGGTGCGCGCCCAGCCATTCGAGCGTGGCCGGGAGCTCCCTGGTCCAGCTGTCGAAGTTGTGCCCGCCGTCGTCCAGGTAGAGCGAGTCGATCGTGAACTGCGGGTTGGCCGCCGCGGCCCGGGTGGCCTGGTCGACGAACTGGACGGTCTGGGGGTAGTCGCCCTCCGTGCGGGTGGAGACCGCCAGCAGGTTGAGCGCCGGGACGGGCAGGTTCTGCAGCCGCCAGCCGAGGTCGTGCTGCTGGGCCAGCGCCTTGTCGCCGTTGAAGAGGTCCCCGCCGGTGTAGTTGTCCTGGCGCACGGTGAAGTCGCCGTGCAGGCTCGCCGCGTTGCCGTAGACGTTCGGGAAGCGCATCGCCAGGCGCAGCGCGCAGCTGCCGCCGGTGGAGTAGCCGAGGGTGCCCCAGGAGCCGGCCGTGCGGCCGACCCGGTAGCCGCTGCGGATGGCCTCGGGCACGTCCTTGACGAACCAGGTCTCGGTGCGCGTCCCGCCGGGGACGTCCACGCACTCGGTGTCCCGGGACGGGTCGAGGGCCGGGCGGGCCATCACCAGGACGGTCGGCGGCATCTTGCCGGTGCGCTGGAGTTCGATCGCGGTCTGGGCGAACGGGAACTCGTGCAGCAGGTTCAGCGTGGTGCCCGGGTAGCCGGCGATGGCCAGCAGGACGGGGAAGCGGACCAGGGCGAGCTTCTGGTCGAAGTACGCGGGCGGCAGGTAGACGAACATCTGGTCGGAGTAGCCGGTCTCCTTGCCGCTGACCCGGACCGACTCGACCCTGCCGACCTCCTCGGGCGGGCCCTTCGGCAGGTCGGTGATGGTCTCCAGGCCGCCCTCGGTGGTGGGCTGGACCAGCGCGTCGGGGACCGGGGTGCCGCCCTTGTGGTTCTCGTTGCTGGTCAGCGCGAGCTTGGCGCCGCCCGAGCCGAGCAGGTCGTGCCAGGAGGTGTAGAACCCGAAGGAGTTGTTCACCGACAGCGCGAGCACGGCCAGGACCGAGGCCTGAACGACCGTCAGCAGGCCGATCCGGCCGAGCACCGGCAGTGGACGCTGGGGCGCCAGCCGCGGCCAGACCCACAGGGTCGTGGCCACGGCCGCGACGCCGAGTGCGAGCAGCGAGTTCACCAGCGCGTCGCTGGTCAGTTCCATGCCGTCGGCCTTCCGGTGGGACACTGGCGGTGCGGGCTTCATGCTCTGGCGACCCGTCAGGCCCGGCCACCGCGGCTGGGCCGTCCGGACGCCCAGGCGGGCTGGAAGGGCGGGGCGAACCGCAGGCAACCGGCGCCCTAGAATGCGGCGTCCACCGTACGTAACGCGTCCCGGGGGGCCCGTCGCGCCACGCTGCGGCGGACCCCCGGCTCCCACCGCCGGCTCAACCCGCAGCGCCGCCACGGACCCGGTTTACCGACCGTTTCCGGGTCCTTGGTATGCGCATTGCCTGATGAAGGAATAGGCATGAAGGTCCATCACGCGTCCTCCTCCGGAGTGACAGGACACCGCACCGCAGCCTCTACGCTGAGCTTCCATGAGCGTTCCCGTGTCCGTTGAGCCGAGCCCCGAGCAGCCGCCGCGCCGTCGCCGCGGCCTGCAGACGCTGCGCAACCAGGCGTCCGCCGTCCCGAGGGCCTGGCTCCCCGGGGCGGTCGGCTACGCCTGTCTGCTGATCGGGCTCATGGACATCGCCAGCGCGGTGTTCCCCAAGCTCCGGCACACCAAGGTGCACACCTTCGCGGGGCAGCTGCCGGGCGGCACCACCAGCCTGGCGGCGGTCGGCGCGCTGATGGTCGGCATCCTGCTGGTGCCGCTGGCGCACGCGCTGCGCCGGCGCAAGCGGCGGGCCTGGCGGGCGGTCTGCGTGCTGCTGCCGATCAGCGCCGGACTGCACATCGTGCGCTGGCACCAGATCGGCCCGGCGGTCGTCTCGCTGGTGGTCCTCGCCGTGATGCTGGTCCACCAGCGCGAGTTCTACGCCAAGGCCGACCCGCGCACCCGCTGGCGGGCGCTGGTCAACCTGGTCGTCATGGGCGTCCTCAGCGTGCTGCTCGGCCTGCTGATCGTGAGCACCCGGACGAAGTACGAGATCGGCCACCCCGGCCTGACCGAGCGCCTGCAGCACGTCGGGTACGGACTGTTCGGCTTCGAGGGCCCGGTCCGGTACAACAACGTCCGGATGTCCGACCTGGTCGCCTACCTGCTCGGCGGGCTCGGCCTGCTGACCGCCTTCACCACCGCCTACCTGGCGCTGCGCCCGGGCAAGCCCAAGCCCGAGCTGACCGCG
Source organism: Kitasatospora sp. NPDC058444 (assembly GCF_042721415.1). NCBI lineage: Bacteria > Bacillati > Actinomycetota > Actinomycetes > Kitasatosporales > Streptomycetaceae > Kitasatospora > Kitasatospora sp. NPDC058444. Next base: position 53,964 of record NZ_JBHXLL010000051.1, read on the forward strand.
GAGGACGAGGAGAAGGTCCGCGAGCTGCTCGCGCGGCACGGCGAGCGCGACTCGCTCGGCTACTTCGCGCTGCGCCGCGACAAGAGCGTGCTGTTCTCGCCCACCGGCAAGGCGGCGATCTCCTACCGGGTGGTCTCCGGCGTGATGCTGGCCTCCGGCGACCCGGTCGGCGACGTCGAGGCCTGGCCCGGCGCGATCAAGGTGTTCATGGCCGAGGCCCGCGAGCACGCCTGGGTGCCGGCCGTGATGGGGTGCAGCGAGGTCGGCGGCGAGGTCTGGACCCGTGAGGCGGGCCTGGACGCGCTGGAGCTGGGCGACGAGGCGATCGTGGACACCGCCTCCTTCTCGCTCTCCGGCCGGGCCATGCGCAACGTGCGCCAGATGGTCAAGCGGATCGAGCGCAACGGCTACTCCTGCAAGGTGCGCAGGGTCTCCGAGCTCACCGCGGAGGAGAAGTACCGGGTCGCCGACGCCGCCGCCCGCTGGCGCGGCACCGACACCGAGCGCGGCTTCTCGATGGCCCTCGGCCGCTTCGGCGACCCGCTGGACGACGACTGCGTGGTGGTCACCGCCCACAAGGCCCCGGAGGAGGGCGAGGAGGGCGACGACCTGAAGGCCGTGCTGCACTTCGTGCCCTGGGGGCCGGACGGCATCTCGCTGGAGCTGATGCGCCGCGACCGCGCCGCCGACCCGGGCCTGAACGAGCTGCTGATCGTCGCCGCGCTGCAGGCGGTGCCCGCGATGGGCGTGCGCCGGGTGTCGCTCAACTTCGCGATGTTCCGCTCGGCGCTGGCCCGCGGCGAGCGGATCGGCGCCGGCCCGGTGCTGCGCGCCTGGCGCGGGCTGCTGGTCTTCCTGTCGCGCTGGTTCCAGATCGAGTCGCTGTACAAGTTCAACGCCAAGTTCCAGCCCGAGTGGGAGCCGCGCTTCCTGGTCTTCCCGAGCACCCGGGACCTGCCGCGGATCGGCTTCGCCGCGATGCAGGCGGAGGCGTTCATCACGCTCGGCATGCCGCGCTTCGGCCGCCGGCGCCAGCGTGAGGGGCTGATGCCGGTCCCGTCGACCCGCGAGGTCACCGAGGCCGCGTAGCGCCCGTCCCCGACGCGTGAACGGGCCCCCGCCGGGAATCCTCGGCGGGGGCCCCGTTCGATAATGGGAGACATGAACGATTCGCCCTCCTTCTCCCTGCCGGCCGGTCTGCCGCGACTGGAGCGCTGCGCCGTGATGGGCGTGGTCAACGTCACGCCCGACTCCTTCTCGGACGGCGGGATGTGGCACGACCCCGCCAAGGCGATCGCGCACGGCCTCGCGCTGCGGGCCCGCGGCGCGGACCTGGTCGACGTCGGCGGCGAGTCCACCCGGCCGGGCTCGCAGCGGGTGTCCGAGGAGGAGGAGCTGCGCCGGGTGCTCCCGGTGGTGCGCGAGCTCGCCGACGCCGGGGTGATGGTCTCCGTGGACACCATGCGCGCCACGGTCGCCGAGCGGGCCGTCGAGGCCGGCGCCACGATCGTCAACGACGTCTCCGGCGGCCTCGCCGACCCGGCGATGGCCCGGGTGGTCGCCGAGACCGGCGCGCCCTTCGTGGTGATGCACTGGCGCGGGCAGTCCGCCGACATGGACCGGATGGCGGTCTACGGCGACGTGGTGCGGGACGTGGTCGCCGAGCTGACCGACCGGGTGGACGCCCTGCTGGCGGCAGGGGTCAAGGAGGACCAGCTGATCCTCGACCCGGGGCTCGGCTTCGCCAAGACCTCCGAGCACAACTGGGCGCTGCTCGGCCGGCTGGACGCGCTCACCGCGCTCGGCCGTCCCGTGCTCGTGGCGGCTTCGCGCAAGCGGTTCCTGGGTACGCTGCTCGCCGACCCGGCAACCGGGGAACTGCGCCCGGCCCGGGAGCGCGACGACGCGACGGCCGCGGTGTCGGTGCTGTCCGCGCGGGCCGGGGCCTGGGCGGTGCGGGTGCACGACGTGTCCGGCACGGCGGATGCCGTCCGGGTGGTCGCGGCCTGGCAGCACGCGGCGCGGTTGGGGTGAGGGAGGGTCTGTGACAGGTGACGGCAGGTTGAGCGGCGGTACGGCCGGGCAGGCCCGCGAGGCGGATCTGGAGGCCGTGCTCGCGGCGAACCGGGGGCTCTACGAGGCGCTGGAACGGGGGGACCTGGAAGCGGTCGAGGACGCCTGGCTGGGTGCCGCCGACGCCGACGACAAGGGCGGCGTGGTGTGCGTGCACCCGGGCTGGCCGGTGCTCCGCGGCCGGGCGCAGGTGACCAGGTCGTACATGCTGATCATGATGAACACGGAGTACATCCAGTTCTTCCTGACCGATGTCGAGGCCGAGGTGCACGGTGATGTGGCCCTTGTCACGTGCACCGAGAACATCCTGTCCGGCGGCGAGTCGGAGGAAGAGGGGGAGCTCGGACCACTGGTCGGCGGAAAGGTCGTGTCGACGAATCTGTTCCGCCGTACCCCGGCCGGGTGGAAGCTCTGGTCGCATCACGGTTCACCCGTTCTGACCAGCGGGGACGACGACGAGGAGGACTGATTCCGGCGGCCGCGGAAATGCGGCGCCGGAAAGTCGTCGGGAATTTCCGAGTGGTCACCGAACGTTCACGTCAATCGCCATATCGGCGCGCGTGGCGTCGGTTCGTGCCGGGTAGGACGGTCAGGCGTTGTCCGTGCTCGCGGGTAGATTCGAAACGGAGTGGCGGGCGTGCTGCCCGCCTTCGCCCTGCCCGTCCATGCCTTTCTCCGGGTGGGGCCCGTCCGACTGGGAGCAGTGATTCGTTTGCTGGACCGCGTCACCCTGCGGGGGCTGCGAGCCCGGGGCCACCACGGCGTCTTCGAGCGCGAGCGTGCCGAGGGGCAGACCTTCGTGGTCGACCTGGTGCTGTACCTGGACACCCGCCCCGCCGCGGCCGGAGACGACCTCACCCGCACCGCGCACTACGGGCTGGTGGCGGAGGAGGTCACCGCGATCATCGCCGGGGAGCCGGTCGACCTGATCGAGACGCTGGCCCAGCGCATCGCCGACCAGTGCCTCAAGCACGAAGCGGTCGAGGAGGTCGAGGTCACCGTGCACAAGCCGGACGCCCCGATCACCGTGCCGTTCGACGACGTGACCGTGACCATCCACCGGGGCCGCGCATGACCCCCGCCGCGCGCCGGGTATCCGATGCAGAGGACGTTTGTTGCCGATGAGCGAGCGAAGCGAGCGAATGACCGCCATGCCCAACGCGTTCGACCTGGAGAGCCGGGTGGACTCGGCCGACACCACGCTGCACGGCCAGCGCTGCGCGGTGATCGCGCTCGGCAGCAACCTGGGCAACCGGCTGGACACCCTCCAGGGCGCCGTCGACGCGCTCGCCGACACCCCGGGGCTGAGGATCGACGCCGTCTCCGCGGTGTACGAGACCGAGGCCGTCGGCGGGCCCGAGGAGCAGCCGAACTACTACAACGCGGTCGTGGTGCTGCGCACCTCGCTGCCCCCGCGGGACCTGCTGGAGCGCGGCAACGCCGTCGAGGACGCCTTCGGGCGGGTGCGGACCGTCCACTGGGGCCCGCGCACCCTGGACGTCGACATCCTGGCCTACGAGGGCGTGCTGAGCGACGACCCGCAGCTGGTGCTGCCGCACCCCCGCTCGCACGAGCGGGCCTTCGTGCTCGCCCCCTGGCTGGACGCCCAGCCGGAGGCCGAGGTGCCCGGGCACGGGCGGGTGGACGCGCTGCTGGCCGCGCTGGGCGGCCCGGACGCGCAGGGCGTGAAGCGCCGCGAGGACATCCGGCTGACGCTGCCGGAGTAGGCGCGGGGCCGGTCTCCAGGGGGGCGGGGTCCGGGGCCGTGGCCCCGGGGAACTCGGCCGGGGGCCCGGCCGTACGAGTAGGTGTCCGCCGTTCGCGCGGGTGTCCGCCCGGCCGGGCCCGGTACGGTGGCTTGGCGTCGCCGCGCCGGGCCACCGGGCGGTCGGCCGGTTCTGGTACCCGGGAAGGACCTCCTCCGAGTGAAGCTGCTTCGCCTCCGCCTGCTGATCGGCATCACCGCCGCCACGACGGCGCTGTCCTGGGCCGGCTCCAAGCTCTGGGCCTCCGTGGACACGCTGCCGGCGGTGCCGGCCGCGGCGCCGGTGGTGCTGGCGGCGGTGGCGGTGATCCTGCTGGCGACCGCGCTGTCGCTGCGGGCCCGGCTGAAGGCGGTGCGCGAGCGCCAGCCCGGGGCGAAGGGCGTCGACCCGCTGCTGGCGGCCCGGGCGGTGGTGCTGGGGCAGGCCAGCGCGCTGGTCTCCGCGGTGGTCACCGGCGTCTACGCGGGGGCCGGGATCTACCTGCTGGGCGAGCTGGACGTGTCGGCCCGCAAGGACCAGGCCGTGACGGCCGGGCTCGCGGTGCTGGCGGGGGCCGCGGTGATCGCGGCGGCGCTCTGGATCCAGCACGTGTGCAAGTTGCCGGAGAACCACGACGACCCGGGCGGTCCGGCGGCGTCCCACCGCTGAGGCGTCGCTGAGCAGGGCCTTTCTCGTGATCTTGCGTGAGAAACCGGGCACGTGCGGTAAAAACCGCACCCTGTCAAGGGCAGAAGGGGACCCTGGGCTGACACGGCCCCAATTCGCACGCTAGTTTCTTGGACATGTCTCGCGGACGCCACCGTCATTCCTCCGTCCTCGGCCGGATCTTTCCCCCCACCGCTGCCGGCGTACTGCTGGTCGCCGCACTGGCCGCTCTGCTTTTCAGTCAGGACACCATCCTGGTGCGCTCGGTGGGCGTCGCGGCGGTGATCGCGACGCTCGGCTTCGCGCTGCTGCTGCGCCAGCGGGACAAGGCGGCCCGGGCGGCCGCCGAGATGTCCGCGGCGCAGCGGCTGCGCGCCGAGGAGCGGTTCGAGGAGCAGCTGGCCGAGGCCGAGTACGCGGCGGAGGTCGCCGAGGAGCGGGCCACCCGGTTCGGGCGGCGGCTGACGGCGGAGAAGTCGCGGCTGGCGAAGGCCGAGACCGAGATCGCCCGGCTGCTGCGCGAGCGGGCCGTGACGGTCGCCGAGCAGGCGCTCAAGGAGGCCGAGGCGACCCAGCGGGCGCTCGCGGCGCGCCGTCCGAAGTACCCGGCCAGCCCGGCCGCGTTCGTGCGGGCGGCGGCGGTGCTGCGGCTCCTGGAGCGCCGCGCGGCGGAGCAGGAGGCCCGGCGGGCGCGTACGGCGGGCGCTGAGGTCGCCCTGCGGGCGTCCGCGGCGGCGGCTCCGGCCGCCCCGATCGCCCCGGCGGCTCCGGCCGTGCCGGCGGCCGTGCCGGCGGCCGTGCCGGCGGCCGTGCCGGCCCCGGTGGCGCCCTCGGTGCCCACCCCGGGGCGGGCCCCGGTCGCTCCGGCCCCGCTCGCCCCGGCCCCGGTCGCCCCGGCCCCGGTCGCCCCGGCCCCGCTCGCCCCGTCGCCGGTCGCCCCGTCGCCGGTGCGTCCCGAGCAGGTCGGTCCCGAGCCGGTGCGTCCGGCGCTGACCGCGACGGTCGGTCAGCTCGGCGGGACGCCCGCCGTCCCCGCAGCGGCGCCCGCGCCGGGGGAGCGGCAGCGGTCGCGTCCGGCGCAGTCCGGGCAGGCGCGCGGGCAGGGCTTCAGCTTCTTCGGCCGCGGCTCGGGAGTCCCGGCGCGCCCGGCGGCCCCGGCACCGGCGGTGGGCAGCGTCGCCGAGCTGGGCGAGCGCGCCGACCTGGCGGACGTGGTGGGCGACGAGGCGGTGGCCGCGAAGGCCGAGGCCGAGGCCCGGGCGGCGGAGCCGGCCGAGCGGCCCGGACCGGGCGAGCCGACCGTGGTGGACCTGACGCCGGAGGACGAGACCGAGCTGATCCAGCTGCCGGAGCTGCGCGCCTCGCGCTGAGGCCCGCCGGCCCCGGAAACGGGAAACCGCGGGTGCGTCAGATCTGGACGCCGAAGTCCTGGGCGATGCCGGCCAGGCCGGAGGCGTAGCCCTGGCCGACGGCGCGGAACTTCCACTCCGCACCGTTGCGGTAGAGCTCGCCGAAGATCATCGCGGTCTCGGTGGCGGCGTCCTCGGAGAGGTCGTAGCGGGCGATCTCGGCGCCGCCGGCCGCGTTCACCACGCGGATGTAGGCGTTGCGGACCTGGCCGAAGTTCTGGCCGCGGGCGGTGCCGTCGTAGATGGTGACCGGGAAGGTGATCTTGACGGCCTCGGCCGGCAGGCCGGACAGGCTGATGTTGATCGCCTCGTCGTCGCCCGCGCCCTCGCCGGTGCGGTTGTCACCGGTGTGCACGACCGTGTTGTCCGGCGTGCTGGTGTTGTTGAAGAACACGAAGTGGGCGTTGGACAGCACCTTGCCGTCCGCGTTCAGGACGATCGCGCTGGCGTCGAGGTCGAACTCGGCGCCGGTCGTGGTGCGGACGTCCCAGCCCAGGCCGACGGTGACCGCGGACAGGCCGGGGGCCTCCTTGGTCAGCGAGACGTTGCCACCCTTGGAGAGGCTCACTGGCATGACGTTTGCAGTCCCTTCGTTCGTTTCGTGGCGCTTTTTCCGGGACAACGCAATACTCCGCCGCCTTGGTTCCGCAGGAGCCGTGAATTCTTCGCGGACGCTGATCGGAGGGCAAAGCCCGGGCAAAGCCGTTGCCGGGTCCGCTGTCAGATCCGGCGGAACCGGCCCTGCAGCGTCCAGATGTTCGGATTGTCGGCCAGGTCGGGGTGCATGTCGAAGAGGTCGGCCAGCGTGTCCTGGAGGAAGTCCCGGGCCTCGCGCCGCAGTTCACCGTGGCGGACCACCACCGGCGGCTCGTCCGGCAGCCAGGTGGCGGTGACCTCGACCCAGTTGAAGCGGCGGGCGAAGCGCAGCAGCTCGGTGTTCTGGGTGAAGTCGAGGTCGGCGGTCTGCACGCGGGCGGCCCGGCCGCCGTCCGGGTCGCGGTCCAGGAGCTCGGCGATGTCGCACAGCGCCCAGGCGAAGTCGAGCACCGGAACCCAACCCCAGGCGGTGGACAGTTCCGCGCCCTCGCCGTCCAGGTAGACGTCGCCGCAGAACAGGTCGTACCGCAGGGCGTGCACGGACGCGGTGCGGTAGTCCGTCTGCGGGGGGTCGGGGAAGCGGTTGGAGAGGGAGTAGCCGAGCTCGATCACGTACGCCATTGTCGGGGCTCGGGGCGCGCGGGGGTAACCGGGTGCCGGCGGCCGATTAACCGCGTGACCGGGCGGGCCGGGCGCGCGATGATGGACGCATGTCCGAGCCCATCCGCGTACGGGGGTCGGTGGTCGTCCCCGACGCCGAGCTCGTCTGGCGCTTCTCGCGTTCCTCCGGCCCCGGTGGCCAGCACGTCAACACCTCCGACTCCAAGGTCGAGCTGCGCTTCGACCTGGCCTCGACCAGGGCGCTGCCCGAGGTGTGGCGCGAGCGTGCGCTGGAGCGGCTGGCCGGTCGGCTGGTGGACGGCCGGGTGCTGGTGGTCCAGGCCTCGGAGTTCCGCTCGCAGTGGCGCAACCGGGAGGCGGCCGGGGCCCGGCTGTCGGCGCTGCTGACCGAGGCGTGCGCACCGCCGCCGAAGGCCCGGCGGGCGACGAGGCCGAGCCGGGGGATGGTCGAGCGGCGGCTGTATAGCAAGCGGCACCGCTCCGAGCTGAAGCAGGGCCGCCGGTCGCCGCGGGGCGGCGAGTAGCCGGGGCGTCTCAGCCGAGGGTGCGGTAGCCGCCGCGGAAGTAGAGCAGCGGGCGGCCGGCGGGCGCGGGCACGGTGGCCTCCAGGACGCGGCCGAGCAGCAGGGTGTGGTCGCCGGCGGGTATCCGCTGCTCGGTGCGGCACTCGACGGTGGCCAGCGCGCCCTCGATCAGCGGGGCGCCGGTGCGGGGGCCGCGCCGGTACGGGGTGTCCGCGAACAGCAGCCGGTCGCTGAGCCGGCCCTTCATGGCGAACCGGGAGCCGAGCGTCTTCTGCCCCTCGGTCAGCACCGAGACCGCCCAGGTGTCGACCCGGGAGAGCACCTCGTCCATCCGGGAGTCCTCGCGGACCGAGATCAGTACCAGTGGGGGCTCCAGCGACACGGAGAGGAAGGACGTGGCGGTCATGCCGATGTCCTCGCCGTCCTCCGGGTCGTGGACGGTCACCAGGCTCACGCCGGCGGCGAGCTGGGAGAGGGCAGCCCGGAACTCGTCGGGCGTGGCGTGGGGGGCAGCTTCGGGCTGCGGGGACGGGTACACGTACCGCACGGTAGTCGTCGCCCCGGGGAAACGGCATCGGGCCTTGGTCGTAGGACCGGCGGTCCGGCCGAAGGGTTGCTCCCGGTGGCCGAACTCACCCTCAGGAGTGAAGCGGCCGGACTGGCGGGCGCACTCGGCTTCAGCCCGGGGCCAATGCGGTCGACCACCAGAAATGTACCGATAGCGCTGTATGTCCTGCTATGGGACAGATGAACTGATTAAGGGCGCATTAGTGTCGTGTGATTTAAGTCACAAGTGACGGCCTATTGCTGACCGAGCGTGCCGAGCGCTGTGCTCCCTGTGATTCAGTTCTTCTGGCAATCGGACGATAACCAATCAAGAACTATCCGAAGCAGCCGGGGAGCCCCCGCATGGAAGCCGAGTCGGAGCCGTACGTCCGTCTCGCGACCCTCCGCACCTTGCACCGGGTCGTGGCGGACCTCAACGCTGCCCGCAGCCTCGCTGGCACCCTCCAGGCCGTCGTCGAAGGCGCGGTGCACGGACTCGGCTTCGACGCCGCCGCGGTCAGCCTGGTCCGGCCGGACGGCGACCTCGTGGTGGCGGCCGTCTGGGAGCTGGAGGAGAGCCCGATGGGCGGCCCCTCCGTGCTGCTCGGCCAGGTCGGCTCCCGGGAGTCCTGGGACCGGCTGCTCGGCGTCAGCGACCACTGGGGCACCCTGCGCTTCCTGCCGTACGACCGCGGCTGGGCCGTCGCCAGCGACATCCCGCGCTGGATCGGGGACAGCCCGCTGCCGGTGTACGCCAACGACTGGCACCCCGCCGACGGGCTGCTCGCCCCGATGTACAGCGCCGGCGGCGACCTCCTCGGCGTCCTCTCGGTGGACCGCCCGCGCAGCGGCAAGCGGCCCGGGGCGTGGACCCGCGAGGCGCTGGAGATGTTCTCCCTCCAGGCCTCCATCGCGATCGGCAACGCCCGGCTGCGGGCCGAGATGCAGCGCGCGCTGGCCCGCCTGGAGAAGGAGCAGCAGGCGCTGCGGGCCAGCGAGGAGAGCTTCCGCCAGGCCTTCGAGTACGCGCCCAGCGGGATGGCGATCACCGAACTGCACGGCGTCGGACGCGGCCAGCTGACCAGGGTCAACGACGCGCTCTGCCGGCTGCTCGGGCGGCCCCGGGCGGTGCTGCGGCAGCAGAGCTTCGCCGACCTCGTGCACCCCGAGGACCGGGCGCTGCTGGAGCGCACCAGCGCCGAGAGCGGCCGCGCGGAGCTGCGGCTGTCCCGGCGGGACGGCGGCTACCAGTGGGTCTGCCTGCGCAACTCGATCGTCGCGGACGCGGCCGAGGGGCCGAGCTTCCTGCTCACCCACGTCGAGGACATCGAGGACCGCAAGCGGCACGAGTTCCAGCTCGCCCACCGGGCCAGTCACGACGCGCTCACCGGGCTGCCGAACGGCGCCGAGCTCAAGGCCCGGCTGGCCCGCCGGCTCTGCGCCCAGCCGCAGCCGGTCGGCGCCGCCGGCCAGGTCGAGGCCGCCTACCCGCAGCCGTACGGCTACCCGGCCGACTCCTACAGCGCGCACACGGCGCACGAGGGACTGGAGGGCGCGGACCCGTACGCCGGGCCCGCGCACGGCTACGGGCTGCCCGAGGGCCTGCCGAGCGGGCTCGGCCCGGGCTACGGGGAGCACGTCCACGCGGTGGTCCCGGCCGAGTACGGGCCGGGCGGCGACGCCTGGTCGGTGCCCTTCCGCTCCGGCGGCACGGCGGCGGTGGACAAGGGGCTCGCGGTCCTCTTCTGCGACCTGGACGGCTTCAAGTCGATCAACGACCGGTTCGGCCACAACGCGGGCGACGCGGTGCTGGTCGAGGTCGCCCGGCGGCTGAGCCAGGCCGTCCGGGACGGCGACACGGTGGCCCGGCTCGGCGGTGACGAGTTCGTGGTGCTGGCCGACGGGATCGGCCGCGAGGAGGCCAAGGACCTCGCCCACCGGCTGCGGGGCGCCATCATCCCGCCGATGCGGATCGACGGACGGGCGATGCGGGTGGGGGTGAGCCTCGGGGTCGGCTGGGCCGGCTGCGGGATGAGCATCGAGGAGGTGCTGCACACCGCCGACGAGCGGATGTACGACGAGAAGCGGGCCCGGGGCGGGGCGGTGCGCGGCGCGCGCGGCGAGCGCTCGCACCGGCGCGCGGGCTGAGCGGACGGGCCGAGTCGGCGGGCGCCGGGGGTGCGGGTCCGCCCTGGTCCGGCCGGGTTACCCGTGAGTTGTCAAGGGGCCTTTTCCCGCTGTCACGTACGGCAGGTAGTGTTCCCGGTACGACAGCGTCCATGATCTGCGCCGCCCGCAGCCGGCGGCGCACCGGATGGGGGAGCAGACCACCGTGACGACCGCCGGCAGCAACGGAGTGCCCGAGGGCCAGGGGGGCGGTGCCCCGCAGGACGACGACCCGTTCGGCTACCTCTACCGCCCGGCCGACGGCTCCACCGGGCAGCCGGCCGAGCCGCAGCAGGGGGTCCCGCGCACGCCGTACAGCCGGCCGATGGAGGTCGGTCGCGCGCAGTACGGCCAGCACTACCAGCAAGGCGGGCCGCAGCGGGCGCAGCAGCCGTACGGCCAGCAGGGCATGCCGCCGCAGGGGTACCCGGGCGGTCAGCCGCAGGCCCCGTACGGTCAGCCCGCACCGCAGCCCGAGTACGGCGCCGCGCCCACCCAGCAGACCCGCTACGCGGAGCACTCCCGGCCGCAGCCGGGCGAGGAGCCCCGCGGCAGCGGCCGGAGCAAGGGCGCGGTGATCGGCGCGGTCGCGGTGGTCGCGGCGATAGCGATCGGGGCCGGCATAGCCCTCTCCACCGGGGATCCGGACGGCGACAAGAACGCCAAGGGCGGCACCACCACCGCCGCCCCGCCGACCACCGGCGCCCCGGCGCCGACGGCCACGAACGCGGGCGCCACCCCCACGGCGACCGCGAGCGCCATCGCCGGTCCGACGAACGTGGACGCGGGCCAGCTCCAGGCGCAGAACGCGCCGGTCGGCAACAGCGTCAAGGGCGCCAAGTCCGCCGACGGCAGCTACCTGACGCTCCAGGCGGGCGGCTCGGTGACCTGGACCGGTGACATCGCCACGGCCGGGACGTACAAGCTGAGCGTGCACTACAACTACACGGGCGCGGACCTCAAGGGCGCGGCCGTGGTGAACGGCAAGGACTGGCCGAGCGGGGTGACCTACAAGATCTACGGGGCGCCCCCCAAGGACCAGACCTCCGCCTGGTTCTCCACCTGGATACTCCCGCAGTTCCAGGCCGGGTCGAACTCGGTGACCTTCACGGTGCCCTCCGGGCCGATCCTGATCGACCAGATCACCATCGAGCCGGGCGGCTGACCGGGCCCCTGACGTGCCGACGGCCGCCCTCCCCGCAGCGGGGAGGGCGGCCGTCGGCGTTGTTCAGGCGGGCTTGACGCGTCGTTCAGGCGGGCTTGACGGTGGAGAACCGCTCGCCGCCGAGCACCCAGCG